>CAMIXP010000100.1 GCA_946402785.1 uncultured Caryophanales bacterium
GGTATTGTTAAAACATTTTTAAAGTATGGAGCTAAAGTTGCTATCTTAGATTATTCTGAAGAAATATATGCTACTGTAGAAGCATTAAATTCCCCTGATGTTTTAGGATACTATGTCGATATTCGTGATAGAGAAGGAGTTCGTGAATGCATTGAAGATATTATTGCTTATTTTGGACAAATTGATATCTTAGTTAATAATGCTGGAGTATGTCGTTTAACTCGTTTTGAGGATATGACAGACGAAGAAAGAGATTTCCATTTTAATATCAATATTATTGGTACTTGGAATGTTACCAAAGAATGTCTTCCTTATATGAAGAATCATCATGGTTCCATTATTAATTTATCGAGTGTTACAGGTCCAATGGTTGCGGATGCTGGAGAAGTTGCTTATGCGACTACAAAGTCTGCTTTACTTGGTTTTACCAAGTCTTTAGCAGCTGAACTTGTTACGGATGATATTCGTGTTAATGCCATTATGCCTGGATATATTCATACCCCAATGGTTGATCATATGGCAGAAATATCTGCTCCAGAGAATCCTCAATCTGTCATTGATGGAATCGAAGTTGCTATTCCTATGAAACGTATGGGAACGATTGAAGAGTTAGGAGAATTAGCTGCTTTCCTTGCCAGTGATGAATCTAGTTATATTACAGCTCAAGGAATTGTGATTGATGGAGGAAGTACTTTACCAGAAACCATGACGATGGGTGTTTAAAAGGACTAGTATAAACTAGTCTTTTTTTGTTATAATGAGTTTAGTATTAGGAGTGATTATATGAATCACAAAGATGAGACAATTTGTATTGAAATAGCGGCTTATAAAGAGTTTGAATTAATGAATACGGTTCATAGTGCTTTATTACAAGCTGATTATCCTGAAAGAATTCATTTTGCGATTTGCTATCAAAATGATGATTTAACAGATTATAATGAACTTCTAAAAATACCGAATTGTCGTATCAAGTATTTTAAAGAAAGTGAAACGAAAGGACTTTGTTTTGCAAGATATCATTGTCAACATTTAATTGAAGATGAGACTTATATTTTACAAATCGATGGTCATATGCGTTTTGTTAAACATTGGGATACGGAAATGATTCAACAATTACTTCATACAGGGGATCCTCATGGTATTATTTCTTTTTATCCTGAAAATTGTCTAGAACACATGATGAAGTTACCTCTTGATGATCCTTTATTTGACCATCCTTGTAATGCTTGTGTTTTATATACAAAGAGTTTTAAACCTTATCCTAGTTATTTTTTAAATTTTTCTTCTTATCCAAGAGATCACCAAGAGAAGAATTATTTATTAAATCCCTTTATTTCTGGCAATAATTTCTTTAGTTTCAGTGAGGTTCACAAAGAAGTTTATAATGATCCTGATATGTTCTTTTATGCAGATGAAGAAGCTATGGCTATTCGTTTATTTACTTATGGTTGGAATGTATATATTCCTAATGAAAGTTATATTTACCATCAGTTTGAAAGAAAAAATCGAAAGATGCCTCCGGTTATTAATGAAATGACGATTGAAGATGAAAGACTTGCTTCTTTAGTAGGGGTATCAAAACATCCTATTGATTTAGGGGAGTTTGGGTTAGGAAATGTCCGTTCTCTCCAAGAATATTGTGATTTCTGTGGTGTTGATTTTCAAAATAGACAACTCTATATGACTGCGAGAACTGGTCAATATGATAAAGAAGAATATAAACATATTGTTGCTTACAGTCCAAAAGAAGATCTTACTTCTTTTAAGAAAAAAATTGATGTTATATTAATTGATTTATATGGAGAGTATGAATCTTGTTTGCAATCTTGCATTGAAAAGAGTGCTTATCAAAATCGTATTCATTTCTTGATTGGTACAATTTCAGAAGAGGAACCTACCTCTTTTAACAAATATATAAAAGAAGTGATTCATTTTCCTAAAGATTCTACTTATTGTGAGATTTTATCTGATCTTTCTAAGAGAGTAGGGAATTCCTATGTAGCTATTATTGATTCTAGTTATCGTTTTATAGAAAATTGGGATCAATATTATTCTAAGAATATGTCTGATATTGGAGAAGATTCTGCTTTGGTATCTTGGATTTGGTATACAAAGTCAGAAGAAAAAGCAAATTCTATGTTTGTTTATAATAATATTATTCAAAAATTTAAAGGATTTTATGATTATTTACCTTTACTTTGTTTTGATGAAAGTATTCCTTTGGGTGAGAGAGAACATCCATATCCTTCTATGTTTATTCCTGGAGGATTCTTATTCTGTCATTCGAAATTACTAAAAAAAGTCCCTGTTGATCCAAACTTAGATTATTATGAACACCGTATTATTTATGCGACAAGACTTTGGACTCATGGAATCAATCTTTATTATCCACCTTTTTCTTATATTACGCGTGTGAAAGATGATATTGAAATGACGACTCAAATTCGTCATTATCCTGTGTTATGCTATTTCTTTCAACAATCTAAATTCTTGGATGATGCGATACCAAAAGACTATCCATACTTGGAAGGAAATAAAAGAAGTTTGTGGTCTTTCTATGATTTTATTCAATATGATCCGAATCAAAAGACGTCATAATTTGACGTTTTTTTCATTTTATGATATAATGATATTGCGTTGATGGAGAAAAGTAATCAAAAACGTTATTTCAGTGAGTTAGGTATAGTGTGAACTAATAATAACATTTGATGAAAGAACACTCTTGAGCAGACTACCGAAAGGAAATCCGAGTAGACTAGTCCGGAAGGCAATCCGTTACCATATTGCTAGGTTTGTTAGAACTGAAAAAAGATTACAGAAATACAAACCGTTTATAGATATTATAGATGGTTTTTTTGTAATAAATTAAGGTGGCACCACGGATACCCGTATTCGTCCTTATTGTAGGATGATACGGGTATTTTTTATATAAAAGAAAGGAGTTGGTAAAATGAAATATTTTACGGACAAAACAAAAATGATCTCTTTAAAAGATGCTTATCTACACTCTTATGGGATAGAGAAACCTAGAATGAAGCGATTATATGATTCTTTAGGAGATGTTCTTGTATCGAAAGAATTTGTTGATGGATTTTTAGCATATTATTCTTATCGAGATTCTAGAAGAGAGGATTTACCTCTTGCAACAGATTCTTTAAAGACATTGTATGGAATCAGTCTTGCTTATCCTGAATTAACTTCTACAAGTATCAAAATGATTATGGGAGAGTTTGTTCCTGATGTATTTGATACTCTTCAACCATTACAAGTTTTTGATGGAAAAAGTTTAGAAGAAAAAGAAAAAGCATTTCCTGAATTTATGGAGTTTATTTGGAAAGCAGCAGATCAAAGTGATCAGGAATTTCAAAAAGAAGCAGAGAAAGCACTTTCCTTAACACCTATGTATGGAGAAGAATTTGCAAAATATATATCTAAGTTAATTCTTCTTTATCATAAGAAGTTTGATGATATTTATTATCAAATTCCTACTGCTACTGTTATACGAAGAGATGCTGATTACTTCTATGGAATTGCAAGACAAGAAATTTTTGGAGCAAGTGGTTATCCTTATTCCTTCTATATGTGTAAACATATGATTTTACTAGGAGATATATCTGCTTATGAAGATCGTGATTTAACGTATTCTTCTAGCTTAAAAGGAATTGTAAAGGCTCGAATTACTCCTAAAGAGTTTTTAGATAGTATTCAATTTAAACGAGATCAAATGAAAATTAGAGAGAAGTGATTGATATGAAACAAGATGGTGAATACCATAATTTAGACATATTTATATACAGATAGTCCCTACAATCTATCTTAATTATTTATTTTATATTTATTTAATTAAGAAAGAAGGTTTTAAAAATGAAAAAAGAAATGAGTACTTATGAAATGGTGAAATCCATTGATGAAGTAAAAAAATATTTTGAAAAGCAATTAGAGATACATTTATCTTTAATTAAGGTACAAAGCCCTTTATTTGTTAAAAGTGATTCTGGATTACAGGATTGTTTAAGTGGAGTAGAGAAGAGTGTTTCTTTTCTAAAAGGAGATGAGAAATTTGAAATTGTTCATTCTCTAGCGAAATGGAAAAGAGATGCTTTAGGAAGATATGGTTTTCCTATGCATATGGGTTTACTTACTGATATGAAAGCAATTCGTAAAGATGAAGTAGTAGATGCTATTCACTCTTTCTACGTAGAACAATGGGATTGGGAGAAAGTAATTGATAAAAAAGATCGTTCTATTGATTATTTAAAACAAACTGTTCAAGAACTTTATCAAGCTATTTTACAAACGGTACGTTATGTAAGAAAGAAAGGATTTGTGATACCTATTAAACTCCCAAAAGATGTATTCTTTATTACAAGTCAAGAATTAGAGGACTTATATCCAGATTGTACGCCAAAAGAAAGAGAAGAAAGAATTGTTAGAGAGAAGAAAGTTGTCTTTATTATTGGAATTGGAGATAAA
>CAMIXP010000101.1 GCA_946402785.1 uncultured Caryophanales bacterium
ACTCCTATATGTTCTTTATCTTCTACTCTACTCATGATTTCTTTGATTTCTTCTAATTTAGAACCTACTTCAGACCCTTTTCCAGCCATGGTTTCTAGGAGGATTGTTACTTGATTGGTGTCTTTTAGGTTACCTAACGCAATGTTCAATCCTTGTACAATATTATCAATTCCTTTTTCAATTCCAAGTCCTACATGACTTCCTGGATGAAGAACTAAATATTTAATTCCTAATTGGTTCACTCTTTCTAATTCCTCTGTTAGAAATCTTGTGGAAAATTCAAAGTTATCTTCATTACATAAATTAATAATATAAGGAGCATGTACAATAATCTTCGATAAATCGATATGATTCTCTTTCATCTTTGACATTGCTTCTAACGTTAAAGAATCTTGTATGGGACTTCTTGCAGTATTCTGAGGAGCCCCTGTATAAAACATAAATGTATTTGCTCCATAAGATAAAGCTTCTTCTAAACTACCAACAAGTTGTGTATCTTTATTAAATCCAACATGACTTCCAATATATAACATAGTATCACCAAGAAAAGTATATCAAATATATAGGCACAAAAAAAGACTTCTTTCGAAGTCTTTATACTAACTCATTTTGCAAGGTGGGCAAATAATAGCTTCGTAAGTTGGTTCTCCTGAAGCGTTTACACCAGTTTGTTTTCTACAACCCTTGTGATCGGTTCCTTCTGGTTCATTGATTGCATCAAATTCAACATTTGTCTTAACAGCAGATCTCTTGATTTCAGTTGTTTTCTTTTCTGAATCAATACCATGTTTTCCTGAGTCAATTAACATAATAGTATAAACCATTTTTGTTTTATTTGTTGCGTCTCCATCACCTGTTGCAGCAACCGTATCTGTTTTCTTAACCATTCTTACATATCCACGCATTTCTGCACTACCGAATGGTGACTTACCACCTGACTCCATTAAGTCAGTTGTACTTTGTTGGATATCTTGTGCTTTTAGTACACTATCTGATCCTGCGTTTTCACCGGTCCATACTGTCGTTCCTTGTGCCATAAATGAGCATGTACTAGATGATGTACAGATAGGGAAAATATATTCTCCATCTGGGTTTGCTGAAGCAACTCTCCAGTCTCCTGATTCATAACATACGATGTTATCTGCTAGAACTGCATTACGAACAGCATTGATATACTCACTAGCGATATCTGCGAATGTATCACGACGTGAGTTTTCAATTGTTCTTGTTACAGCTGGGATCGCAACTAACATTAAAATTCCCATAATAGTAATAACTGCTAATAACTCAATCAATGTAAAACCTTTATTATTTTTCATTTTTTCACTCTCTTTCTTTTACCTTTCATAATTTCATGTTATCATATTCATTTTTTGATAGCAATCTTTTTTCACAAATTTGACACTTTTTATTTGTACACATCTGAAACAGATGTACACAAGTTAGATATCATATCGTTTACTTTTGTTTTCACCTCTTCTTTTGTAGCAGATGCTAAATTCAATTTCATCTCATCTGTAAAGTTAACAAATTGAGGAACGTGTTCATCTGGTTCTTTCGCATATTCGTCATAATCGATTAATGGAATAATATATGTTTTATCTCCATCTTTTTCTACTAGTCGTACATAGTATTTAAATTGATTTGATGCAGTTGTCGCATTGATTTGTTCTTTCTTTACAAGAATAAAAGATTCTGTTTTATCATATAATCCACCATTTACTCCTGATTTAATATCATTATTATTGTCGATAAATTGTAGGGACAAAACAGCACATTGTCCATTTACCTTTGGATATTTTGCTTTTCCTGTTTCAATTTTTGTTTTGGTATTTCCTACCATTTTATTAATATCTTCTACACTGATATTCTCTCTATTTTTCTTTAATATACCAGATATATTAGGAACTGCAATTAACATTAATATTCCAATGACTACTAACATTGCGATTAATTCCACTAGTGTAAAACCTTTTCGATTCATCTTACCACTCCTATTCTCTTTCATTATAGCAAATATTTCTTTTGAAGAGTCTCTTTTTTACATTTCTTTACTCTTTTGTTTGTAAAACAAAAAAAGAAACTATTGTTTCTTCTTTTTATATTTTCGATAAGCATATAAGCCAATGGTTCCTAAAATGATGAGTCCTGTCATAATGAGAATCCATTCACTATCTTGATCTTTTACTTCTATTACTTTATCTTCATCACTTACTAAGAATAATGCATTTTTGTTGTAGTCACAATTATCATCTTCTGGGCAACTGATTTGTCCTACAAAATAAATACTATTTTGATAAGAGATAAATTCATGAATTGAATAATAATCATTCTTGATTTTCTTTACTTTTTCTCGAATGACACCTTCGGTATCCATTCGAATTACTTCGATACTATTATCTGTTTTATTCGTTAAAAGAATTAAGTATTCTTCTCCTTCTTCGTTCTTTGGATTGATTTGAATATCAAATACTTTTTCTTTATCAATCGGTGTATTCCCTACTGTTTCCCATATTTCTTCTTCTTTTTGATATTTCATGATGTAGTAGCTTTCATCCTCTTCTTTGGATAATTTTACTTTATTTGTTGTTCCATAAAGAATATAGAAATCTCTATTTGCTTTTATTTGAGGACGATCTTCTTCTTCAAAATCATCTTTGATGGTTTGAACGAATTGTCCATATTCATCATATTGATTTAAATAATTCTTCGTTGTCTCTTGTGTTACTTCCTGTAGGATTCCATAGTATCCTTCTTCTGGAATCCATACCATTCCTGTTAGAATTTGAGAAGAATTATCTTTTGTATAGGTTCTTGCGAAAACTTCTTTTAATTCCTGATTGTATTTTGCAAAATAAGCAGATGCTTCTAAGTTTCCTACCATTAAATATCCGTCTTCTGTTTCTAGGACTTTTTCTAGTGTAACAGAGTTTGGAATATTTGTTTCTTCTTCTCGGATTAATTCTCCTTTTAATCCTACTTGTACGAATACATAATTCTTTTTATCTTCTTTTCTTGTTTTAATTAATAATAAATATCCATTTACCTGATGATTACTATCATAAGAATAAAATAATCCTGCGAGTTCATCTCTCATGGATTCTTTATAATCGAACTCCCATTCACGATTTCCTTTTATTCCATATTTTAGTAACATTACATGGTTTTCTTTTTTAGAAGAATAATCTCCTGCGGTTACAAATCCACTTGTCTCTTCTTGTGGATTGCTTTTTAATATGTATCTTAATTCTTCTTCCTTATACTTGTTTAAAGAATAGACAGTATCTTTTGCTTTTACTGGAAAACCGATTAGTAGCAATAAAATACTGATTCCTATGATTCCATATTTTTTCATTTTACACCTCTGTAAAACAATTGCATTACTCTTATTATAAAGCAAAAGAAGACTAAATACTAGTCTTCTATTTCTTTTTTAATCATTTGAATTTCTTTTTGAATTTGTTTCTTTTTGAAGAAATAATTCTTTGGAAGAATGGCTGTTAGGATTTCTCTTGTCTTCATTTCTCTTTCAAAATATTCTCTAAATAATGGCCCTTTTTTGATTAAAAAGACAGGTCCAAAGAAATATTCTTTTTTACTATAATGTTTATGACCTTTTTTAAAGATAATGATTTGATAGATAAATTTCTTTTCTTTTACAAATTCTTCATTATCAATATAGAATCCATTTTTACATAGATATCTTTTTACATCTTCTTGGTAATTATTAGGACTTAGTATGAATGTTTTTACTTGCTTTAATGCTTTTGGTGATTCTTTACAAATACCAATTATATTTCTACCACCCATTCCAGAAATAATAACCGTATCTACTTCTTTGGTGATTGTTTTTAAACCTGGTCCTAATCTTGTTTCAATTTCGTTCTCTAAATGTTCTCTTTCAATATTCTTTTTTGCTTGTTCTAGAGGTCCTTCTGCAATATCAGATGCGATTGCTTTGATGTTTTTATTTTTCTTTACTAGATAGATATCCAATAAAGCATGATCACATCCTACATCTAAACAAAAGGAGTTAGCTTCCACTAAATCTCCTATTTGTTGTAATCTTTCATTAATTTTCATTAATCTGTTAAGAAGTCCTTTAGTTTACGAGAACGAGATGGATGTCTTAATTTTCTTAGAGCTTTTGCTTCTATTTGACGAATTCTTTCACGAGTTACACCAAAGATTTGTCCTACTTCTTCTAGTGTTCTACATTGACCATCGTCTAGTCCAAAACGTAATCTTAAAACTTTTTCTTCTCTTTCTGTTAAGGTTGCAAGTACTCCACGTAGTTCTTCTTTTAACATTTCTACTGTTGCATACTCTTCTGGACCCATGGTTCTTTCATCTTTAATGAAATCTCCTAAATGTGAATCATCTTCTTCACCAATTG
>CAMIXP010000102.1 GCA_946402785.1 uncultured Caryophanales bacterium
ACTTGATTCGTCTTGTGAAGAATCCAGATGATAAGAAAGGACTTCCTCGTATTAAAAATAGTATTATAGCGTTGCTATTATTATTCTTTATTCCTATGTTTGTGAATGTTGTCATGGGATGGATGGATACTTCTAATCATTTTAGTAGTTGCTGGAACAATGCTGATTTTAGTTCTGGAGGATCGAGTTATATTGCTCCTGGGAATGAAAAGAGAACAACAATTTATACAGATCCAGGGGATTATCAAAAAGGAAAAAAGAAAGATACAACGACAGGAGGTGGCACTACGACGGGTACTGGAACAGGAGATAGAGATGGTACAGGAAATCATTCTGCCAAACGTGTTGTATTTATCGGAGATAGTAGAACGGTTCAAATGTATGCCTATTTAAAAGGATCTTGGAGTGGAGCTAATTATTCTTCTGGTGGTGTACATGTTGTGGGGGATGATGTGTTTGTTGCAGAAGGTGGAAAAGGACTTGTATGGATGCAAAACACGGGAATTCCGGCTGCTCAAAAATATTTTGATTCAAATACTGCCATTGTCATTTTAATGGGAGTTAATGATTTAGGTAATATTAGTAAATACATTAGTTATGTCAATTCCAATGCTTCTAGTTGGAAGAGCAATGGAAGTTCTTTATATTATGTGTCTGTCAATCCATGTAATGGAAAATATAGTCACTTGAATTCAGGCATTGAAAAATTCAATTCTCAGGCTAAAAGTGGATTAACAAGTGAGGTTGGATGGATTGATACTTATAGTGAATTATATCGTGTTGGATTTACTGCGACAGATGGATTGCACTATGATAAAAAAACATATCAGACCATTTATAATTATATAAAAAGTAAGGTGTAAGTCTTGTGCTTACTCTTTTCTTTTGATATAATTTTTTAAGATGGAGTGTTAACTATGGGAAGAGCAAAAAAAGACAAATTTGTATTCGTTGACGAGAAAAATTCTGACCAAAAGGAACCAGAATCTACGGAAGAAAAAGAGACAAAAAAGAAGAAAAAAGAGAAAAAGAAAAATAAGAAAAAAAGAGAATACCATTACTATGGACCAATTGAGTTTTCTTTTAACTTTATTAGTTTAGTTGTGGTTATTTGTATTGGTCTTTATTTTGGTGGACGTAGTTTCTATTATTATAGTTTACAGAATCAAAAAACTCGTGAAACTGCTATGACATTAAATGGATCTATTTTAATGAATAATAAATTGGTAAAAGATGATGCAGAAGGACTTCATCAAGATGAAGATGGTTATTTCTTTAAAGGAAATATTCAAAATAACTATGTATGGTTTGCCAATCGTATGTTCCGTGTTATTCGTGTTAATGATGATGATACTGTTAAGTTAGTTAGTGATGACTTAGTAGCGTCTTTTATGTGGGGTGAAACGAGTGACTATGATCGTTCTAACTTAAGAGTATGGCTTACAGATGTTGAAAAGATCGATGTTTCAGGAGTTTATTATAAAACCATTCCTGCTCAAGATTATTTCTTACAAAAGACAAAATATACAATTGATAAAATGTCTGATACTAAAATCGAAACGGGAGATGTAGTATTAGAAGATGATATTACTACTTTAACACTTGGTGATTATGTGGCAGCTGGTGGTAAAAACAGTTATTTAAATAATGGAAAATTATACTTTATTCTTGGTTATAATATGGATAATGAAAATCTATATATTGAAGAAGATGGAAGTATTATGACTTGTGATACGATGGATGGATATGGTGTACGTAGTGTTATTACGATGAGTAAAAATATTCCTGTTTCACAAGGAGATGGTACAAAAGATAATCCTTATGTTATCAGTCAAGGAGATAAAACAAACTATGTAGATAGTTATGTTAAACTAGGGGAAGATACTTGGAAAGTATTTGAAGAAAATAACGGTGTTATCAAGATGTACTTAAATGGATATATTACGATTAATGGACAAGAATTAGTTCGTAATTATAGTTCTCATAGTAGTAAATTAAATTACTTTGCAGGAGATAATATTGGTTATTATTTGTATTATGATTATATTAAGAACTTAAGTTATCGTGACTATGTTGTTTCTAATAAGTATCCATATGGAGAATTAAGTGCAGAAGTTGGATATTATTATCCAAATGTTTATTCAGAAGTATATGAAGAACGTATTGGACTTTTAAATATATTTGATTATGTTTCTAATAATGAACTATCTGATTTCTTCCGTGATAATACAGGAGCTGCTTTAAGTACAAGACAGTATTCTGTTGCGGCTAATGGTTTATTGGAAGAAGGAGAAGTAACAGCTCAAAAGCATGTTGTACCAGTTATTTCTATTCAAACAAGTTCTATTAAAGGTGGAAATGGAAGAATTGATAATCCTTATGTTGTGGAGTGATGAATATGGCAAAATTAAGTAAAGAAGAAAAAGCAGCCAATAAGGAAAAGAAACTAGAAGAGAAGAAAAAGTTAAAAGAAGAAAAACAAAAGGTAAAAGAAGAAAAGAAAGAAAACAAGAAAAATAAGAAAGATTCTAAGAAAGACAAAAAAGAATCTGGTAAAAAAACAAAGAAGAAACTTCATTTACGAATTAGCTTTTTTACCATTCTAGTATTCTTAATGGATATTTGTGTAGTTGCTGGATTATATGTGATTCAAAGAGATGATTTTAAAGCTTTTTGGATTCCTTCTGCTATGACTACGATGTCTCATAAATATCTTGCTTATACATTATATGATGAAGAAACTGTTGGAAAAATCATGAGTGAAAACTATATTGAACAAAGTACAGAAGAAGTTAATTTAGATGATATCGTTATTAACGAGGCTGATTTGTTCTCTAAGAGATATACGAATCCTTATGATAAAGAAATATTTACAAAAACACCTGGAAATGATGTTTATAAATTAATTCGTATTAATGAAGGCAAGTATAAAGGTTGGTTAACGGTTATTTATGATCCAAGTGATGTAGAATTAGCTGTTAGTAGTAAACTTGGTAGAGCAGGACAATCTGTTAATACGTTAACTCGTGAAAATGGAGGGTTAGTTGGTATTAATGGAGGAGGATTCGAAGACCTAGATGGTTGGGGAAATGGATCTATTCCTTATGGTGCTATTATTCAAAATGGAGAATTAGTATGGAACCATTCTGGTGGATGGGGAAGTTTAGTAGGATTCAATAAAGATCATAAGATGTATCTTACTTATAGTTCTGCACAAGAAGCTGTGGATAATGGTATGAAAGATGCCGTTGACTTTGGCCCATTCTTAATTGTTAATGGAAATGTTTCTAAAATTCATGGTGATGGTGGATGGGGAACTGCTCCTAGAACGGTTATTGCTCAAAGAAAAGATGGAGTTGTATTATTCCTTATTATTGATGGAAGAATGCCTGGATACAGTATTGGAGCTACGATGAATGATGTTATTGAAATATTACTTCGTTATAAAGCTTATAATGCTGCTAATCTAGATGGTGGAGCTTCTACAACGATGAGTATTAATGGTAGTTTATGGAATAATCCATATGCAGGTGGAGAATATGGTGGAAGAACTGTTTCCAATGCATGGATTGTTACGAATCGACAAAATAAACCAGTTACGATTCCTAATAAGAATGATTATTAAAAAGTAGATTTGATCTACTTTTTTTTGTATAATGAAAGCGGATAGGTGGTTCTATGAGAAAATTTATCGTTAGTGATTTACATGCCAATGGAGATGTTTATGATTCGATTATGGGATATCTTGAACATATCAGTCAAAAGGAAGATGTTGAGTTATTTATTAATGGGGATTTAATTGATAAAGGACTTGATGGATTTCGTATGATTACTGATGTCAAAAAAAGAGATGAGAATCCTCATTCTATCAAAGTGCATTATTTGGCTGGAAATCGAGAATGGCTGATGTATGATGCATTGCAAAAAAGAGAGGTAGGTAAGCCAATTGATCCTTGGTGTGATTGGTTTATGAATGGTGGATGGCAACTGGGTTATGAAATAGAAGATCAAGAAAACGCAGAAGAATTATTGGAAGAATTTAAACATTATTTAGGAGAATTAAAAATCTATCATGTATTTGATGAGAAAATTCAAGGGAAGCCTATGGTACTTGTTCATGCACAAACTCCAGAAGGAGTTAAGACGGGAGCCGATATGAGAATTGCGGATCAAACAATAGACGTGGAAAAGGCTCTTTGGACTCGTAAAAAACAAGCTTATTCTGGTTTATTTGGATTTGTTCCTCCTATGAAGGAAAAGAACCGAATTGGACTTGATGGGTATTTTTCCATCGTTGGACATACACCGGTTGAGAGTAAAGATGGCTTTGAAATTGATCCTGATGAGAATTCGATCAATATCGATGGAGGATGTTCTTTTTACG
>CAMIXP010000103.1 GCA_946402785.1 uncultured Caryophanales bacterium
AGTAATCTATGTATCCGCAACACCAGGAGATTATGAATTAGAACATACTCATAATAAGTTTGTAGAACAAATTATTCGTCCAACAGGTCTATTAGATCCAGAAATAGAAGTAAGAAAAACAGAAGGACAAATTGATGACTTAGTAGGAGAAATCAATAATCGAATTGAAAAGAATGAAAGAGTTTTAGTCACAACTCTAACCATTCGTATGGCAGAAGAACTAACAAACTATCTAAAAGAATTAGATATTAAAGTAGCTTACCTTCATAGTGAAGTAAAAACACTAGAAAGAATGAAAATCATTCATGATATTAGAACCGGTAAATATGATGTACTAGTCGGAATTAACTTATTAAGAGAAGGGTTAGATATTCCAGAAGTAAGTTTAATTGCGATATTAGATGCCGACAAAGAAGGATTCTTACGTAGTACCAGAAGTTTAATCCAGACAGCTGGTAGATGTGCAAGAAACGCAAACGGTCATGTTATTATGTATGGAGATAAAATAACAGACTCTATGGAAGAAGCGATAGAAGAAACAGCTCGTCGTCGTGCCATCCAACAAAAATATAATGAAGAACATGGAATTACACCAAAGACGATTATCAAAGAAATTAGAGATATCATTTCTAATACAGATGAAAAAGCAGATAAGAAAGAAAAGAAGATGACGAAGAAAGAAATGGCTCTAACAGTCGATCGTATTGAACAAGAAATGAGAGAAGCTGCAAAGAACTTAGACTTTGAAAGAGCAATGGAGTTACGTGATATATTATTTGAAATGAAATCACAGTAGGGGGAACTATGGTAAACACTAAATTAGTAAGAGAATTAGAAAAAAAGAATAAAGGGCATATCTTATTTGATTATCAAAAACCAAGTGATTTATGGGAATTAAAAAAGATTCTAGAAGAAAGAGGAGAAATTGTCGTTGATTTTTCTGTCATGGAATGGAATGAAGCATTCAAAGTAGTATTAATAGATCAAGTAGATGGAAAAGAAACATCAAGAGAAAAAACATCTAAGTTAAACGCAGCAAGACAATATGCCGCAACTAAGTTACTTGCTGAATTAGAAAAGAAATATCCACAAGTGAAAGAATATGGTGGATCCGATTTCCTACCAATCTTCACAGAAGGGGATCGAGAAAAATACGAAAGAAAACAAGAAACTATTTATAATCTAAAAGATGTAGAAGATATCCTAGAAGTAGAAGGAATCAAAGTAGATAGAGTTCACTTCCTTATGAATGGAACTCGTTCGGATGCATTATGTGATGCCTTATCCATGCTGTTATCAGATGATACTCCATTCAAAGTATCTATCTACTCATCTCCTAACGGATTCTATACTTGCCGTGTTCCAGATGCAAAAGAAAGAATATGGATTCACCAAGCATACAATTACACTCGTTTTTCAAAATATGAAGAAGGAGTTATCAATAAAGCTGCGAGACAATATCAAAAAAGAAAAAATGAAAAACAAGGATAAATCCACAAGAATTGTGGATAAAAGAAAAAAGAGAGAAACAACTCTCTTTTTTTCAACAAAATTTGTGAATAAAATTATTCTTCTGGATTTTTATTAACTTTTACATATTCTCCATATAATTTATGATTATTATTTTTTTCTAAAGCACTTTTATAAGTCTTAGAAATAAACTCTGTTTTCTCATCAATCTGATCAATATAATCTAAATTGCATAAAGTCTCTGTTTCATAATGGTGACGTATCCATTTAAAATGAGAGAACTTAATATCTTCTACAATAAATAATATTAGTAAGAAGACACTCACACCAAATCCAGCAATTAATGAAATAATAAACAAAAGAATCGTAACAAAAGAAGGGAATAGAAGCATAAGTCCCAAGAAACAAGCAATCACAAGAAGAGCTCCTAAGAAAGAGAAGAGAATCGTTAAGGATAATTTTTTACGATCAAAAGGAATCGTACCAACCGTTTCTCCAGTTCTTCCGTTTACCGCAATATAATGGATAACTCCCTTTTTGTCGTAACAAGAATAAAGCCATACAGGAAGATAAGCGCTTAACCATTGTTTACCCGTATATTGAATTCCTTCATAGTCCCAGCGAACGCCACGATCATAATGCTTTAATGTTTCATTGATTCGATGTCTTGCGATATCTTTAACTTCATAATCTGCCTTTTCTTCCAATTCAGAAATATTCAAATCTCTTTTCTCAGAAGTATAACCTCTCATATAATTCGCATTAAATTGGATTCCATTATAAGTATCAAAAGGAGATACTGCATCAATCACATTATTCCATTGTGTCTTATCAAACTTATCAATACGAGTAGAATTAGATTCCATCGTTAAATCTTCAATCGCTAGATTAAACTCTCTTTCTACATGGAAACGATCTACATCATAGCGATTAGACTCATTATCATCTCCATAATAAGTTTTAACAGTATGTTCTCCAAATCCTTTAAAATGTCCATGAGCTTTTACGTCTAATAATAAATAAGGAAAAAAGACACCATGAATATTTTCAGGTTTTAAGTTTTGACGAAATTCATCTGTAGAAAACGTCAATTGATCTTTTGAAAACTGATAGATCTTATCAAATGCTTGTTCCCTTGTAAGGATAAAAGGAAGAATTTCATCCGGAACCATTCCATTATCTACTTGATGATTAATAGAAAGATCACTACCACACCAGTGACATTTCACATTGAGTGTTTCTTCCGTATTCACAACAATCTCAGCTCCACATCCATCACATTTTAAAGTAACAAGTCCACTGGCTTTCGGATCAATTTTTTGAGAAGCAAGACCAACAACATTTCCCTTTAAATGAGAAGCGATTTTTTTATCTTTAATCTTCTGATATTCAAAAGTATTTTGACAATATTCACAGACTAATTTTCTTTTCTCAATATCATAATGAACACGACTAGATCCACATTGAGGACACTTGGTTTGTCCATCTCGATTCTCTGTATTGATTACTTGAACGTCTTCCATAAAAACACCTACCATTCAAACTAATTTTATTATACCAAAAAGAAAAGAGTCATACGACTCTTTTTGTGACTTATTACTTACTATCCATACAATAGAATACTAATAGTACGATTCCACCAAATGGAATTAAACCGATTAGTAACCACCATCCAGATTTTCCGATGTCATGAAGTCTTCTTACTTCAATAGCTAATCCAGGAATAAGTACTGCTAATTCAAGAATATAAACTAGAACCATAGCGATATTAGTAGCTGTATCTCCTAATAATCCACCAATAAATCCTAATACAAATGAACAAACAAATACTAATAAAAAGCATCCTAAAGCAGCTAGCCAGAAATCTTTTCTGTTTGTACGTCCTTTAAAATCGAAGTACTTACCAAAAAACTCATTCTTTAAGACATTGATCATTTACGTCACTCCTCTCTAGATTAATCATATCATAATGAATAAAAAAAATAAATAAAAAATCGATTTTGTGGTACAATATGCAACAGAGGTGTTACTGTATGGATAAGATAATTATTAAAGGTGCTCGTGAAAATAACCTAAAAAATATCAATTTGGAACTTCCTAAAAATAAATTAATCGTTATGACAGGTTTATCTGGATCAGGTAAATCTTCTTTAGCGTTCGATACGATTTATGCAGAAGGACAACGTAGATATGTAGAAAGTTTATCTGCTTATGCAAGACAATTTTTAGGTAACACAGAAAAACCAGATGTAGATTCTATTGAAGGTTTATCACCAGCTATTTCCATTGATCAAAAAACGACTAATAATAACCCAAGATCTACAGTAGGAACCGTAACAGAAATTTATGATTATTTAAGATTATTATTTGCTCGTATTGGAGTACCATATTGTCCAAATCATCATGTCCCTATAACTTCTCAAAGCGTAGAAGAAATGACGAATAAGATTATGGAATATCCAGAAGAAACAAAGATGATTATTTTATCTCCAGTAGCGCATGGAGAAAAAGGAACTCATAAAGACTTACTAGAAGATCTTCGCAAAGAAGGTTATGTAAGAGTAAGAGTCAATGGAGAAATGATTGATTTATCAGAAGACATTACTCTAGAAAAAAATAAAAAAGATGATATAGCAGTTGTAATCGATCGTTTAATTTTAAAACCAGAATCAAGATCCAGATTATTTGAAGCATTAGAAGCCGCAACCAAACTTTCCCATGGAAAAGTAGTGATTGAAATCTTAGGAGAAGACCATAAAGAATTAGTATTCTCTGAATCATTTGCGTGTCCTCATTGTGAGTTCTCGCTACCAGAATTAGAACCAAGATTATTTAGTTTCAATGCCCCATATGGAGCCTGTCCTGAATGTAAAGGATTAGGAGTTAACTTACAAATTGATCCAGACTTGCTTA
>CAMIXP010000104.1 GCA_946402785.1 uncultured Caryophanales bacterium
GTAGTGCATCCATCTTTATATTCGCAATCTCTTGGGGAATCGTGATTATTGCCGTATCCATCATTCATGTATTAAAAAACAAAAAATAAATATCCACAGTTTTTGTGGATATTTTTTTGGGAAAAGATTATAATAAGAAAACAAAAGAGGTGATTCTTATGAGTAACCAATTAGATTTTCCAAAAGATAAACCCATCATAAATATCGATGTAAAAGATGGAGAAGAATTAGTAGAAACATTAAAATCATCTGTTGCTTTAGCAATGACAGATTGGGAACAAAGATTCATAAGAATTACATTCCCAACGAGAGAAGACTTCGATACTGAAGAAGAATACAAAGAAACGATTGTCTATATGATGACAGAGTTAGTAGATAGTGTAAGAGAACTAAAAGGGGAACTCTTCCAGCAAATGAATGATAACTACAATGAATTCTTATCGGTAAAAACAAAAACAGATAACGATGCCAAAGAAGATATCAAGAAAGCTTACACGGTCATGGCACAGACAAAGAGAGATGCCAAGAGATCTGGAATTGTAACAGTTGCTTTAACACTGATCCTTCCAGGTTATTTACCATTTATTATTTTGGTGCAAGCACCAAGATTTGCTTATTATTTAACGATGAATTTATATAGTAAACATAAAGTAAGAAATGATGAAGAAATCATGGAAAATTTAAGGACAATTCAAATCCCATATTTTGATTTTATTTGTGACATGAGATCAGACTATCACAAGTCTAATCAAGAATTAGATGAATTAATGAAGAGAGCACAACAAGGAGAAGACGTAACAAGTGAATTATTAGAGATGATTAAACCAGAAAGATTATCTCTTTCAAGAGAAAAAGCACAAGAACTTGCTGATAGAGAAAAAGTAAAAGAAAAAAAGGACAATCAATAGTCCTTTTTTATTTCTTCAAAAAATGGCATAAAAGCAGTTGGCAAAGCATACTTAGATTCAATTTCTGGAATACTTACCCATAAGTAATCTCCAAACTCTTTTTCAACTTCAATGAGATAACTATTCATAAACCATTTACGATGAGTAAATACATGGGTATTCGTAATACTAAGTTTAATAGATTGAATACCTGGAATGATTTTCTTTACTTCATCGTAAGTAAGAAAACCTTCTTGATTTGGAAATTCCCACATATTTTTTAATAATCCATTATCTCTTTTTCGAATAGCAAACTTATCTCCACATTTCATTAAAAATAACGTATACTCCTTTTCAAGTACCTTCGTTTTATTACCTTTTCTTGGTATCAAACATTCTCTATTATTTACATGTGCAAGGCAGTGGTATTTCAAAGGACAAATGTCACATTTAGGAACTCCTCCTGGAATACAAACAACTTCTCCTAATTCCATAATTCCTTGATTAAAGTCTCCAGATGAGGCAGGAATATTTTCTTTGATCTTTTCTCCAATTAACTTTTTCGTCTTTGGATCTCCTACATCTAAATCTAAGTTTTCAACACGACAATAGACTCTCATGACATTTCCATCAATCGCAACTTCTGGTAGATCAAAACAAATAGAAGAAATAGCTCCTGCTGTATATTCTCCAATACCAGGCAAAGATAAAATATCTTCATAGTTCGATGGGAAAACGCCATCAAATTCATTCATAATTTTAATCGCTGCTTTCTTTAAGTTTCTAGCACGACTGTAATAACCTAATCCTTCCCATAGTTTTAATAAATCATCTTCACTTACTTCACTCAAATCTTGAATCGTAGGAAGCCTTTTCATAAACCTTTCATAATAATCAATAACAGCTTCAATACGAGTTTGTTGAAGCATAATTTCACTAATCCAAACATGATAAGGATCCTTATCTCTTCTCCAAGGTAAGGGTCTTTTTTGTTCGTTATACCATTTTAAAATTAAATCAACACAATTTTTCATAAAAAAATTATAACATATAATATATTTTTCTTGAAATATTTGTTATAATAGTTTTAATAGTAAGAATAGAAAGAAGTGAATGATATGAATCAAGATCCTAATATGCCTGTTGTAGAACAACCAACAACACCAGTAGTACCTACAGAACCAGTTGCTCCAACAGAAGAACCAGTCATGATTGCAGCTAATATAGATGACCTTCCACTTGAGGAACAACCTATTATTCCACCTAAGACAACAGCTCCTGTTGAACCTACAGTAGAAGTTCCAGCAGTTGCTCCAGATCTAGGTCAACCTAACCAACCGGATACACAACCACCAGTTGCTACATTCCAAGAGTTAGGAAATATACCAGTAGAAGGACAACCAGATACACCTGTTGTGGAAGAAACACCAGCTGTACCTGAAACAGTACCTCCTGTTGCACCTGTAGTGCCTACAGATGCTCCTGCAGCAGAAGAACAAGTTCCAACGTTCCAACAATTAGGAGATGTTCCAGTAGAAGGACAACCTTCACCAACTGCAATGGAAGAAGCTGTTACGCTAGATGAGGAAGAAGATCAAGAAGAGAAGCCAGACAAGAAAAAGAAATTTATCCCTATCTTGGCAGTTGTATTAATATTAGGAATGATTATTGGTGGAGTATCATTAGCATTAAATGGTCTATCTTCATTAGGAGAAGAAGACTTAATAAAAACATTAAAACCAGTAAGATCTGATAGTAGTAGAACAAACATCGCAATCATTGGAACAGAAAATTCAAAAAGAGATGAAGTTCTATCAATGTTAGATGCAGTATATGGTGGAACAGAATCTCAAAATGAATGTACAGAAACAAATGGAAGATATCTTTCTTATGTTACGAAAAAAGGTGTCATAAAGACAAAAAAAGCATATGAAGCATTTGTTCCATGTGACTTTGAATCTCAAATCAAATACTTAGTAGATGGAGATGGAAATAACACAGTTGATGGAGCAATCGTTGTTGTAAGTGCAGAAGAAGGTCTTCCACAAGAAATAAAAACACAAGTTCAAAATTTAAAAACATTAGATATTAAAAAGATCATTGTCATTGTAGTAGGTGATAAATCAAAAGTAGAAGAAGAAATTATAACATTACTTGATACAACAGGATTTGATTCAACTTATACACCAATCTTAGCTTATACAGAATTAAATGAAGAAGCAGGAAAAGAAGTAATGGATAAGATTGATACCAATATCAAGAAAGTAACAAGTAAGAAACAAGCTGCTGCTGTTCAATCATTTGATAAATTAAAATTATTTACTTACTTCAAATCAAAAGATGGATTAAGTAGTACAATTACTCCAGATACTTTAAAAACATTGAAATTAAGTATTGAAGGAAAAGATTATGATTTAAATCTAACATTCCCTGAAAACTATGAGGCATTAGAACCAGGAGAACATATTATATTAGATGCAAAATTAAAAGAAAAAGTTCCTCTAGAAACAGGAATGAGATTACCAATCTCTCAAGATGGTAAAGTAGTAGCTATTGGAGTTATTACAGAATTAAAATAGGAGGAAATATGAAAAAGATTAAATTATTATTCACAATTTTATTATTAATACCTTTCATGGTATTAAAAGTAAATGCAGCATCTGCTCCATATCAATGGATTGTTGGAGGAGAATACTTAGATGCTAATTCACCATCAAACTATGCAGGAACTGCTACACAAACAAAAGAAAATAAAACAGTAACTCTTACACTAAATAACTATAATGGTGGAAAACTAGAATTGAATTGTTATGGTACTGGACAAGAAGGAATGGAATTCATTATTGAATTAATTGGAGACAACACTGTAACATCAGAAGATGTTGGTATCCAATATGATTATAGTGAATTAATCACATTCACAGGAGACGGAACTTTAACAGTTAAAGCACCAAATCCATTAAGTTGGGATAATCATGTAAAAGATGTATTTGAAATCAAAGATGATGAAGAAGAAGGAACAGTTGTAGTAGAAACAACAGGAGATGACGAGGAAACAACAGATACTCTATTAATTGATGAAAATAGAACAGAAGAGAAAAAAGAAAGTACGACAATCAAGAATATCATATCTTTCTTAGCAGGTGTTGTAACAGGATTAGTAGTCACAATGATCATCGTTGCTATCATCAAAGCACTAGGTAAGCCAAAGCAACCTAAAGCGGAATAATATGACAAAGAAAACGAAATTATTAATCTTTATTATTGTTACATTGATTGCAATGACAATTATAGCATTAGGAAGTTAAAACAACCTTAGGGTTGTTTTTTTGTGAAAGATAATATATGATAAAAAACAGGTGGTTTACATGTTGAATATAAAAGATAAAAAGAGTTTATTAAGGGATGTAAAAATGTTTATAGCGAAATTAAAAAGAAAATGGGAAAGAAAACATTGGAATGTTAATAGTCCAAATTTTGAA
>CAMIXP010000105.1 GCA_946402785.1 uncultured Caryophanales bacterium
GTTATACTTGTAATGAATAGGAGAGAGATTTATGGAATTTGTTACATTAAGTGAAAAAGAGTTTTTAGATTATTCTAAGAAAAGTCCTTATACTAGTTTTTTTCAAATGCCATTATGGGCTGAAGTAAAGAAAGATAATGGATGGGATTCCTATTTTGTTGGATTAAAAGATGGTAAAAAGATAGTTGCAGCTACATTACTATTATCTAAAAAGATTAAGTTCTTTAAAAATATGTTTTATGCTCCTCGTGGATTTTTACTTGATTATAATAATTTGGATATACTTGAAGAATTTACAAATGGTATTAAGAAATTTTTAAAAGATAAAAATGCTTTGTTTTTAAAAATAAATCCATATGTTGATTATCAGGAAAGAACTGTAGATGGTGAGGTTGTTCCTAATACTGAGAAAACTGAACTTATGAATAAATTAAAAGAATTGGGATTTGTTCATAATGGGTTTTATATTGATCAAGATAAGAAAACTGATTTAGAGCCTCGATGGATATCTGTACTTGATATTAATGGTATGACTATGGATGAGTTATATTCTAATATGAGAAAAAGTTGTAAATGGAGAATTAATAATTCTCGTAAGAATGCTTTGAAAATAATAGAAGCTGATGAAGACAATTTATTTGAATTTAAAAATTTGATGAAACATACTGCTGAAAGAAGAGAATTTGTTGATAGACCTTTATCATATTATTTAAATATGTTTAAAATATTAAAGAAACATAATTTAGTTAGAGTATTATTGGTAGAAATTAATTTTAAAGAGTTACTTGATAATAGTAAAAAAAGCTTAGAAGAAAATTTAAAGAAACAAGAGGAATTTAAAGGTAGAGGTAATAAAGAGAAACAATTAAAAGAATTAGAACTTGAAAAAGAAAGATTAGATGAGAAGATTGAGACTCTTGAATCTACAATAAATGAGTATGGGGAGAAAAAGATAATTGCTGGTGGATGGTATATGCTATATGGAAGAGAAATTAATTATCTTTTTGGAGCTAGTTACAAACAATTTATGAAATATAATTCTCAATACTTATTACAATATGAAATGATTAACTATGCAGTAGAGAATCATTATGAAGCATTTAATTTCTATGGAATCGATGGTAACTTCGATGAACACTCTAAGGGATTTGGCTTATTTGATTTTAAACGAGGATTTAATGCTTGCGTTCATGAACTAGTTGGTGAATTTGATTTAGTCATTGATAAAGGAAGATATTCTTTATACCGATTTAGTTTTTCTTTGTATAAGAAGATTAAAAAAATTTTTAAGAGTTAGAAATAACTCTTTTTTTGTTTGCAATAGGGATTTATGCTATAATCATTTTAGGATGGGAGTGTTTATCTTGAAAAAAGTTTATATTGTTTTAACATACACGGGTACAATTCTTTCTCAGATTGTAAGACTTTATACCAAAAAAGAATACTCTCATGTATCTCTTTCTTTAGATAAAGATTTAAATCAAATGTATAGTTTTGGTAGATTATTTTCTTATACACCTATCTTTGCAGGTTTTGTACAAGAGTCTCCTAAGTATGGTACATTTAAACGTTTTAAAAAGACAAGATGTAAAATTTATTCTTTAGAAATTAGTGATAAAGATTATAAAACTGTTCAAGAAACAATTGAAAAATTTAAAAAGAATCGTAGAAAGTATGGCTTTAATATGCTTGGTTTAATTGCGGTAATGGGACATTATCATATCAAACGTAGGAAGCATTTGTATTGCGCAGAGTTTGTAAAGATTGTGTTAGAACAAACAAGTTTGGATCTTCATTTACCAGAAGTGATAAAGCCAGATGACTTTCAAAGAATAGAGGGAGCTAAAGACGTTTACACAGGACTTTTGCGAGATTATAATTCGTTGTCATAATGTGTAAATTTTTAACAAAAACGTATTGTGTTTTTTTGAAACTTTGT
Source organism: uncultured Caryophanales bacterium (assembly GCA_946402785.1). Classification (GTDB taxonomy): domain Bacteria; phylum Bacillota_I; class Bacilli_A; order RF39; family UBA660; genus UBA3789. Next base: position 1,940 of record CAMIXP010000105.1, read on the forward strand.
CTATAATGATATTTAGATAGATAGTAGGGAAGGTGGATTTGGCGATTAGTAGAATAAAAGTAAATAGGTGGTTTGATTATGAATGAAGTAGAAGTAAAAGCACAGAAAATTTATAAGCGAGAACTGATGAAAAAAATCGTTAAACTCGCATTGTTATTTTTACTGATTGTCATATCAATCATATATTTAGTTTTATATGTAGCTTATCAAAGTGGACGGTTTACTGTTTCCTTAGATAAGAACTTGTCAAATCAGAAAAACGTATATCTTTCAGAGAGTGGAGACATTAAAGAAAGAACACGACACCTTGCTGCTGAAACTGTCGATTATATGGACAACATTTCGATACGATGGTTGCCAGATGAAATCGATACGGAGGCTGAAGGGTCTCACAATGGTGATAATTACATTGCTTACACATTCTATGTTGTAAATGGTGGTAATGAAACTGTTCACTATTGGTTTGAGATTGATGTGGACGACACGATTCGTCGTGTTGATGAAGCAATTCGTATTATGATTTATCGTAATGGTGAACCGGTTGTATATGCCAAGAAAAACGAGGTAACAGGAAATGCTGAGCCTGATACAAAAATGTTTGTTTCTGATAACGTTGCGGTATTAGAACAAAGAAAGAATTTCAAACCTAAGAGTAAGGATAGATACACTGTGGTAGTTTGGATTGAAGGTGACGATCCTGAGTGTAAAAATGATTTACTCGGAGGCGAAATAAAGATGCATATTGATATTACAGAAGAGCATCTAAGTGGAAAGAAAAAATAGAAGGAGAAAGATTTTATGAGTAAAAAAAGTAAAAAAGAAAATCAAAGAAAAAAGAGAAGATTATTTTTAGCGATTATCATGATTTTATTTGTAGGTGTTGTTTTAACTACAAGTACTTATGCATGGTTCACCGCAAATAGAACAGTTACAGTTGAATCAATCGATGTTACTGTTACTACATCTGAAGGTTTACAAATTTCTACAGATGCTACTAACTGGAAGTCAGTTGTTACAAATACCGATATTACAACTGCAGCTTGGAGTGGAGTAAATAACCAACTACCACAAGGAACAAACCTATTAGCTCCAGTATCTACTATTGGTAATGTTGATTCTAATGGTTACATGGAAATGTATAAAGGAACTATTAAATCAAACAGTACTACTGGTAACAACATTTTAACTGCTGTTAAGTCAACAGAAACAAATGGAAATTCAGGAGACTTCGTTGTATTCGATTTGTTCTTCCAATCAACAAACGAACAACAAATCTATTTAACAAGTAATTCATCAGTTGTTGCTAAAGGAACTTCAACTGGTATTGAAAATTCAGCTCGTGTAGCTCTAATTAAAGAAGGTAGTGTAGCTTATGGTTCAGCTGCTGCTGATGCTTATGCTATTAAAGGTAATGTAGCTAAGTTTATTTGGGAACCAAATTATGACCTTCATACAGCTGCTGCTATTGCTAATGCAGCAAATAACTATGGTGTTACTGGATTACCAGCAACAGGAGATTCTAAGAGAACTGTAAAAGGAGTTAAAGCTCCAATCCCTGAAAGTGCTGCTATCCCACTAAATAGTACAAGTAGTACATATTTCGGGGATGTTGATCCTGCTACAACAGGAAGCGTATCTTCAGGAATTCCTACAAATGCATATTTAAGTATCTTCAAAGTAGATGCTGGTATTACTAAAGTTAGAATCTATATGTGGATTGAAGGACAAGATTATGACTGCGAAGACCACGCATCAGGAGGATCTTTAACTTATAGCTTACAATTCAGTATTGATGATAAAGCAAGCTAGAATTAAGTTTGAATTTTAAAAGCCTTCTGCTTCAGAAGGCTTTTTATTCTATGAGGTGATTAAATGGTAGATGCAACAGAAATTCAAGAATTAGATAATGAAACATTATTGGATTTATATGAACAAGTGGTAGACCATATCCGCTTTCTTAATAGTTCTATCATTGAAGTAATTGAAGAAACAGATGATGAGGAAGGTGAGACTGATGAGTAAAATCGATCAACTACCTATTGTTTCTGAAATGAAGGAAGATAGAGAGTATGTAGAGACTTATGAATTAGAGACGGATAAAGGTACAAAACGTATGAAAGAACGTTTCTATGAAGAGGCTTCTGCTGCTAGAAATCAATGGATTTATAGTAAAAAGAAGAATTATGATTTAATTCAACAGGCTCTTCATGATGAAATTGTGAGAAGAATGCCACTATTAATGCCACAGGATCGTACTGAAGAGTATGATAAAATGAGTCATACTGTTTCTGATTTGTTATATCTTGTTCAATTGAATTCTCAATGTTCTAATTCTTTCAAACTAAAAATTGATTATATTGTTTCTTCCATTAATGATCTAACTTCTTTAGAAGAATT
>CAMIXP010000106.1 GCA_946402785.1 uncultured Caryophanales bacterium
ACAAGCACATATTATGACACATCAAATCTATAAAGGAGTATTAGAAAAAATGACATCGGATAAAGAAGGATTCTATCAAGTGGATTTAACAAACATCTTAAAAGAATATTATCCATATTTATCAAAAGAAAATCCAAACAACTTATTTGTAACGACATCTGATTTAAGAGATGTTCATTATCAAAAACAAAAGAATAATGCATACTATCATATAGATGCAATTAATCTACCATTTCAAAATATTGAATTTTATTTATTAGGAGGGGAAAACAATGATTAAGACAAACCCAGAAACATTAAATGAAATAAAAGCCGTAAAAAACGTACTAACAATTGCAAAGTACTATAATGTATCCCAAGAATTCTTGGATGAAGCATATGATTATATTATGGCTAATAAAGAACATAAGATTCAGGGTCAGATTACACAAATCAAGTTCATGAATGGAAATACGACAGAAAAAATATTTTCAGTCGATCGTCCATCTATGTCCATTGATGGATTAATCTTAACAGCAACCTTCTTATCGATTATTCCACATTACACACCATCTTCTGGTGGAGGGGGAGGATCATCTGGAGGAGGATCTTCTAACAATAATAACAACAATAATAACAATAACAACAATCACTAGGAGGGTCTATGGTAGTTGAAGAATTAAAAGAAAAAAGACTGAACTCTTTTGGAATCAATATAAGAACATTATTCCAAGATGGAGAAGCAGTAAAAGAAAGAAATACCAATCATACAAAAGATGATAATATTGAAAATGGTATTATTCTAGAAAAAGAATATTATAAAGATAACAAATTTTTATATAAAGAAAAGTTCTTTGATTCTAGAATGACATTCTCATATGAATTTAATCATCAAGGAGAAATGTCTTGTAAAAACTGTGGAAAAACAGGTACCATGGATGATTTTGTAAATGGTTGTCCATACTGTCATACAGCATTTAATATGGAATATCAAAAGAAAGAATTAGGAAGTAAACACTACTATGATTTAACCATAAAAAGTAAGAAGTATATCATTACAACCCTATGTATCGATTTAGTAGTGACATTCTTTATTGTATTGTTCTACTTACTAACAACCAGTAGAACATTCTATTTCTTTGATATGATGAAGGTAGTGGCAGGAACTCTATTAATCGGATTATTATTATTCTATGTATTTTATTATTTAGATGCATTCTTTATTCTTCCAAGTATTCGTAAGAAAAAAGAAGCCATCAATGAACAACAAAAAGAGTTTTGGAAAGAATTAAATGCAACAGAAGATGATAAAACAAGATTATTTAATAATATCCATTATGCATTAAGACAATATTATTATAGTGATAGAGAAAAGAGTGTAATAGATTTTGATATTATGGATTTTAATTCTTTCAAAATCAACAGCAAAAGCCCATTAACCATAACAGCTAATATAGAAATAAGAATTGTAAAATATGAAAAAGGTACCATTCATTCTGAAAAGATGGATCAAGATTATTGCTTTGTAAAAGCAGAGAAACATGAAGAACTAAAAGGAGGAGCCAATATCATTGATTGTCCAAATTGTGGAGCATCTATCAATGTAAATGACACAGAATGTAGTTATTGTGGAACTTCCATTAATCGTTATCAAGAATGGTTCTTACAAGAAAAGGAAAGGTGATTGCGATGGCAAAAATAGATAGTTTATCAGAAATCGATGAGTATTATGAACAAAAAGAATTCGAAAGAAAAATGAATCATTTTCCAAGTAAAATGGTAATTATTGGTATCATCGTATTAATCTCTCTATTATTAGGAGTAGGAGTATATTTCATTGTAAATGCTTTAATGACAGAGCCAAAAGAAGAAGTAGTAGATGAATTCATTGGAGAACAAATGGATCTAAACGATGAAAATGTAAAAGTACTTTATCAATATGTAACCTATGGTACAGAAGATACTCGTAATACGAAATTTGTTATGAATAGAGAAGTAACAATCGGATCCTTCACCAATGAAGAAAAATTGTATTATGCTCTACAATTTGTACAAGTAGAAGATTTTAGTTTTACAGGAAAATATACAGAAGAAAAAGAGAAAATTTATCGTATTCCTTTAAAGAAAATAGAAGACTATATGGAATTATATTTTGGACCAGAAGTAAAATATCAACCAGAAAAAGAAATAACATATCCATTCACATTCTATATTAATAAAATGAATGTTGGTGAATTAAAGTATAATATGACACAAAAAGCATATGATGCGACTTTCACAACCAGTACAGAAGAAACAAGAAATCAATTAGAAATACCACCTGTATATGGTAAATTAATTAGTGCTTTAAGAAGAGCAGATGGTTCTGTTATCTTACAAGAAAGAGTCGTATATACAGAACTACGTACCGATAATGGATTATATGCAGTCGATATTTATAAAGATCCAGATCATCAAGAACTATTAGATAGTAAAGTACAATTACAATTAGAGGACTTAAAGAAACTAAAAATAGATGTAGCAGATTACCCATCAACCGCAATTGTTCAATATACATTTGCAGTTAATGGAGGAACGCTTTATTTTGAAAGCAGTAATATCATCATATAAAGACTTTCATTGAAAGTCTTTTTTTAAATGTGATATAATATTAGATGTTTAGGAGGTCTACTATGAAACAAGAAAACATACGTAATTTTTGCATTATTGCCCATATTGATCACGGAAAAAGTACATTAGCAGACCGTATCCTTGAACGTACTGGTGCGATTGACAAAAGAGAATTAAAAGATCAAATGTTAGATTCCATGGATCTAGAAAGAGAAAGAGGTATTACCATTAAATTAAATGCTGTACAACTTTCTTATCGAAAAGACGGAGAAGAATATCAATTAAATTTAATTGATACTCCAGGTCATGTAGATTTCTCTTACGAAGTATCTCGTTCTCTAGCAGCTTGTGAAGGAGCTTTATTAGTCGTAGATGCTGCCCAAGGAATAGAAGCACAAACACTAGCAAATCTTTATCTAGCATTAGATAACAATCTAACAATCATTCCTGTAATCAACAAGATTGATCTTCCAAGTGCAGATCCAGAAAAAGTAACCAAAGAATTAGAAAACATTGGCTTCAATCGAGAAGACATTGTTTTAACAAGTGCCAAAACAGGAGTAGGAATTGATGAGTTATTAGAAAAAATTATTGAAGTCATTCCAGCTCCTCAAGGAGATAAAACAAAACCCCTAAAAGCCCTAATCTTCGATAGTTTATTTGATCCATATCGTGGAGTTATCACAAGTATCCGTCTAGTAGAAGGAGAAGTAAAAGTAGGGGATATCATAAAAATGATGGAAACAGGAGCTACTTATGATGTAGTAGGACTATCTATCAATAATCCAAAAGAACAAGCAGTAAACTCCCTGGTGGCAGGAGAAGTAGGATATTTATACGCATCGATTAAGAGTATCAGTGATATTCATGTAGGGGATACCATCACCTTAGAAGAAAATCCTGCAAAAGATCGACTACCAGGATATAAACCAATGAAACCAACAGTTTATTGTGGATTATATCCCATTGAATCTAATAAGTTTGAAGACTTAAGAGAAGCATTAAATAAATTAAAATTAAATGATGCAGCTTTAACATTTGAACCAGAAACATCCAAAGCATTAGGTTTTGGATTCCGTTGTGGTTTCCTAGGACTTCTTCATATGGAAATTGTAGAAGAGAGAATTGAAAGAGAATTTGGAATTGATTTAATTGCAACTTCTCCATCCGTTGTCTATGAAGTAGAATTAAATGATCATTCAAAAGTAATTGTAGATAACCCATCTAAAATGCCAAGAAGAGAAGCCATTTCCAAAACATATGAACCATATGTAAAATGTAGTATCTTTACTCCAAGTGAATATATTGGTCCTTTAATGGAACTATGCCAAGATAAAAGAGGAACTTTCATCAATTTAGATTATCTAGATACAGAAAGAGTTACCCTAAACTATGAATTACCATTATCAGAAATTGTATATGATTTCTTTGATCGATTAAAAAGTAGTACCAAAGGATATGCATCTTTTGATTATGAAGTAATCGGATATAAACCAAGCGACTTAGTAAAAATGGATATTCTATTAAATGGAGAAATTGTCGATGCCTTAAGTGTCATCGTTCATAAAGATTTTGCTTATCAAAGGGGAAGAATTGTTTGTGAAAAATTAAAAGAGATTATTCCTAGACAATTATTTGAAGTTCCCATTCAAGCTGCCATCGGTATGCATGTCATCGCAAGAGAAACGGTAAAAGCATTAAGAAAAGATG
>CAMIXP010000107.1 GCA_946402785.1 uncultured Caryophanales bacterium
ATTGAAGCTGGTAAGTTATTTATTGCTTTACCACCATTATTTAAAATTCAAAGTGGTAAAGATGTTCAATACGCTTATACGGTTGAAGAGATGCAAGAAAAGAGTAAAGGTAAAAAGTGTGAAATTCAAAGATACAAAGGTCTTGGTGAAATGAATGCAGATCAGTTATGTGAAACAACGATGAAACCAGGAAGTCGTACTTTGATTCGTGTGAATATAGAAGATGCTCAGTTAGCTGAGAAGAGAGTTTCTATTCTTATGGGAGACGATGTACCTCCTCGTAAAGAATGGATTGAAGAGAACGTTGAATTCTCTTTAGAAGATGATTATAAAATTGCTAATGAATAGTTAGAAAGAGTGATTATATGCCTAAGAAAAAGACAGAAACACAAGAGGTAATTGAAAAGATTTTTGATTATACGTTGGAAGACATCATGGGAGAAAGATTTGGAAGTTACTCCAAGTATATTATTCAAGATCGTGCGATACCAGATGCAAGAGATGGTCTAAAACCGGTTCAACGTAGAATTTTATATTCTATGTATAAAGAGCATAATACTTATGATAAGGGATATCGTAAGAGTGCCAAGACGGTTGGAGACGTTATTGGTAATTACCATCCACATGGTGATACTTCTATCTATGATGCGATGGTTCGTATGAGTCAACCTTGGAAGACAAGATTACCTTATATCGATATGCATGGTAATAATGGATCAATCGATGGAGATGGACCTGCTGCTTACCGTTATACCGAAGCAAGACTTGCAAAGATCAGTAATGAAATGCTAAGGGATATTGATAAGGATACAGTTGAGTTTGCTCCTAACTTCGATGATACAACGGTTGAGCCAACCGTACTTCCTGCCAGATTCCCAGCACTACTTGTTTATGGTGCTCAAGGTATTTCTGCCGGATATGCAACGAACATTCCACCTCATAACTTAAATGAGGTTGTAGAAGCAACCATCCATCGTATTGATAATCCAAATTGTCAGCTAGATACCTTAATGAAAATTGTTAAAGGACCTGATTTCCCTACAGGTGGAATTGTAGAAGGAATTGATGGTATTCGTGAGGCATATGAAACAGGACGTGGAAGAATTGTTGTTAAGAGCCGTTATACGGTAGAAGAGACAAAGAATGGTCCACAAATTATCATTACCGAAATTCCATTTGAAGTAAATAAAGCTTTAATGGTTAAGAAGATGGATGAAATCCGTCTTGATAAAAAAGTAGATGGTATTGTTGAAGTAAGAGATGAATCTGCACAAGATGTTAGAATTGTTATTGATTTAAAGAAGAATGCGAATGCAGATTTAATTATCAATTATTTCTTAAAGAATACCGATATGCAAATTAGTTATAACTTCAATATGGTATCTATCGTGAATAGAAGACCGAAATTATTAGGCTTAAAAGAAGCGTTAGATGCTTTTATCGCTCATCAAAGAGAAGTTGTAAGACGTAGAACAGAATTTGATTTAGCTCATGCCAAAGCAAGATATCATATCTTAGAAGGTTTAATTAAATGTATTTCGATTCTCGATCAAGTCATTGCTGTTATCCGTGCTAGTAAGAATAAGCAAGATGCAAAAGAAAACTTGGTTAAAGAATTTGAATTTACCATGGAACAAGCAGAAGCTATTGTTACCTTACAACTGTATCGTTTAACAAATACCGATGTTGTTTTACTTGAAGAAGAAATGGCTGATTTAGAGAAAAAGATTTCTATTTGGGAACAAATCTTAAATAATGAAGCTGCTTTAAAACATGTTATGAAGAAAGAACTTCAAAATATTAGTAAAGAGTATGTTACTCCTAGACTTACGGATATTAAAGAAGAAATTACGGATATTAAGATTGATGAAGCTGCTATGATTCCAAAAGAAGATGTTGTTGTCTTAATTACGAATGATGGTTATATCAAACGTACATCTTACAGAAGTTATTCTGCTTCTGAAGAAGCTGACTTAACATTAAAAGAAAATGATTATGTTATTGGTTTCTATGAAATGAATACAACGGATACCTTACTTGTATTTACCAATGGTGGTAATTACTTACATATTCCAGTTCATATGATTCCTGATTTAAAATGGAAAGATATGCCAAAACATGTATCGAATTTAATTGAAGTACCAGCTGAGGAGAGAGTAGTGGGAGCTATTCCTGCTTATGACTTCTCAAGTGATAAGAATATTATTATTACCACTCGTAATGGTATGATTAAACGTAGTAAGTTAAAAGAATTTAAATTACAACGTTATACCAAAGCAAGTAGTTGTATGAATCTAAAAGATGGAGATGAAGTGATTTCTGTCTTAGTAGAAAATTATGATACTGTCTTTATGACAACGAATACTGGTTATGGATTAAGCTTTAAGACAGAAGAGATTCCACTTGTTGGTGTCAAAGCTAGTGGTGTTAAGGGAATGAAATTAAAAGATGACTATCTAGTTTCTGTTAATAACTTCTCTTATACAGCACAAGAGTTTATTTCTATTCTTACGGAAAATGGTACTGGTAAGAGAGTAAGACTTTCTGAATTTGAACTTTCTACTCGTACAAGACGTGGCGTACAAGTCATTCGTGAAGTAAAATCGAAACCATATATCATCTTAAAAACCTTTATCGTTGATTCTAAACATTTTGTTGGAATTAAGAATGGTGATATTGATTATATTAAATTAACTGAATTACCTATTGTTGATCGTTATTCAACTGGTAGTGTTATTTCAAAGAAACATTTAGATGATGCTTTCTTACAAGCTACTTTAATAAAACCTAATATGGAACAAGAAACGATTGTATCAGAAGAAGTTCCAACCGAGGAAGTAGTAGAGGAAGAAAAGGTTGTTCCTAAGAAAGAGAGAGTATCTTTAGAAGAAATAGATGATCGTTTAATGACCATTGATGATTTCTTAAATTAAAAAGGAGATTTTCTCCTTTTTTTTGTTGCTTCTTGTATTATTATTTAATATAATGTAAGAGTAGAGAGGTGTTTGTTATGGAAACATTTCAAGAACACAAACGAGATATTATTGCGATAGCAATTATATTTTTATTACTTTGCATTAGTATTGGTTATGCTGCCTTATCTAGTAATTTAAATATTAATGGATCTTCTCAAATTAAAAATGCTCAATGGAATATCTATTGGAATAATGTTCAAATCACCAGTGGAAGTGTGACTCCTATTGCAAATCCTGTGATTGATACCAATAAAACAACGGTTACTTATGAAGTACATTTTAATACTCCAGGTGATTTTTTTGAATTTACGGTAGATGCGAAAAATGATGGGTCAATCGATGCGATGATTGATTCTGTTATTTCTAAATTAAATGGGACAGAGATTACTTCTTTACCTGATTATTTAGATTATCATGTTACTTTTTTAGATGGGTCTTCAGTTGTATCTGGTAGAGGTTTATATGCTGGGACGAAGGATACTTATAAAGTTAGAGTAGAGTATAAAAAAGATATTTCTGCTAGCGAATTACCTTCTACGGATCAAAACTTAAATTTTTCTTTTACTGTTACTTATGTACAAGCTGATGGTTCTGAAATTAATCCAAATCCTCATTATATTGTTCATTCTCCTCAATTAAACTTGGGTGACGTTTTAGGTTCTGGTTGGGAAAGGGATTATATTAGAAGCACTCCAGAGGAAGCAATTGCTGATTGGAACACTAATGTCATGGGTAATCGTACTCAAGATTATTATTATATTGTAAATTATACAAATGGTCGAGGAGAAATAGTAGAACATGGTCTTGGTTTCTTGATAACTAATGATATGGTCGGTTCCATCGAAAATGTTGTTGCCGGTTCTTATTATTTAAAATCAGGTGCTGATAATGTGGACAATAATATCAATATTGTAAAAAATGCTTTTGGTTATGCAACGAATCCAAGTAGATGCTCTGCTTCTTCCTCTAATTATAATTGTTCTATTCCCCATATGCGTGTTACTATTTATAATGATGGTAGACTTACTATATCTGATAGAGAGGGACCATATTATGTTTACGATTGTCAAATTTTTAATCTTAGGGGGATGTCTGCTATTTGTAGTTTTCATGATTTAAGTTGAGTGTTATAAAAAGACTTTTTAAGTCTTTTTTCTTATGTTGATTAATTGATTTCTTTTTTGTATAATTGGTAATGTAGAGAGGTGTTTATGATGGAAACATTTATGGAACATAGACGAGATATTATTGCGATAGCAATTATATTTTTATTACTTTGCATTAGTATTGGT
>CAMIXP010000108.1 GCA_946402785.1 uncultured Caryophanales bacterium
TAATACGAGGAAGTCCTTTCTTATCATCTGGATTCTTCACAAGACGAATCAAGTGAAGTGAAAGACTAATAAGAGCCAAAATAGGACCAATCAATTGAATCAAAGAAATTGTTTTTTTCACAAAGGATAAAAGAGCTGCTAAAGCAGGATCACTACAAGCAGAAATAATATCCAAAAACATATGATCACTCCCTACTCTGTAAAGTACCCTACCTCCGATAAGGCTCTTCGATTTCCAGTAATGGTCTCAATCGTTTGAGAATTTTTACTTTTAAACAATAAAGCAATGGAACCACCACCATCGAAGTTCGTACCTGTCTTACATTTATTTTGAAGCATAATCGTAATTAAATCATTACGAGAAAGTCCTTCTCCTGTAATAAGAATAAAGTTATTGTCATCAATCTGACACATAGCTTGTCTTTTAACTCCAGACCCTGGAGAAGGCATAGAAGTCGTATTAGAAGATGCTTGCCCATTTTCAACCAGTGGAGAAGCAAATGTAAAGGTATTACGAATCTTACCAATAACCGTTTCAGACCAAGCTTTTTTCGCAGAAGCATCACTTGACTTTGCATCTTCAAAGATGCGCATTTGATTAGAAGAATCAACTCCCGCAATATACCATGTTTTTACCGCATGACTATAAGCATTACGAACAACTCTACCATTCGTAATAACCAAAGTACCAACACTCGTTCTATCATAAGCAGGATAAGCATTAACACTCGCAACATCATAAGTTCCTTTTAAATAGAAACCACTCGCATTAAATCCAACAATTAATTTATTTCCTAAATTATCTTGCGTCGCTGCTTTTTGAAGCAAACTACCTGGTTTTTCTAGACTTTTCCCATAATTAGGAGAGTCATACTTATTAAGTTGCATGTATGGGTTTTTAGCCCAAATTCTTGTAATGTAATAGGTTTTATTTTTATAGATAGCAACTTTTAACGTTTCTGTTTCTTCTTTTTTTACTAAACTTCCACTCGTACCATCCACATCCGTTGGAGAATAAGAACTGGTACTGCTTGGACTCGTACTAGGAGTTGGTTTAGGAGTTCCCTTTTCATAGTCTCCTGGATTAATAATGACACTACTTGGTTTAGAGGAAGGATCAACAGGAACATATTGTGTTTGGGAACTATGTTTATAGTCTGCACTGTTCCAGCAACTACTAAAAGTAGTCGTATTATCTAACCATCCAAAGACAGCATTCACAAAAACAGGTACAAAGAATAATAAAACTAACGCAAGTAAACTATTCTTAATACGAGGAAGCCCCTTTTTATCATCCGGATTCTTCATTAATCGAACTAAATGAATCGATAAACTGACAAGAGCCACAATAGGCCCAATAATTTGAATAAGAGATAGAATTCTACGAACAATCGACAAAATAGATACCAAAGCTGGATCATTACAACTCGATACAGATACTAAAAAGTTCATAAAACTACCTCCTTTCCTATATTATACAACTACCCAAAAAGTAGACATATCACGTAAACCATTAGCTCCTCCCGCAACAGGAGTATTGACAATTTGTTGATTAATAACAAGTTCAGAAGAACTGCCACCATCTAAATTAGCCGCATTATAAGCGCCATAGTTTTCCATAATATCACATAAGTCATTCATGTCAGCTCCCAAACTAACAGCTGTTCTACCATTAATGACTAAAAATAAAACAATTCCATCTTGTCTTTGACCAATAGCAGAACGAGGAGCAATCCCCCATCCCCCATTTCCGCGGATAAAACTTCTTTTACCATTCACAATTAAGTATGGTCCAAACTCAACAGCATCACGATAACCCATCGCAACTGCTTCATCCATGGACATACTTCCTAAGATAAATTTATCTTCGTTGGTGAATCCAATGAATCCTCCCCCATTGCCAGAATCAATAAAATCACTGACAACTTTTCCACGAGAGATAACAGTCCCATGAGGAAGAGCTCCATTGCTATTCCAATCGGGGTCATAGAACCCACCTGCGTTCATCGCAATAATGGCATTTTCTCTTTCACTAACCGTTAAAATAGATTCCCCACGATCACCTAAATAAGCGGTTGTCGCAATATGAACACGAGAAGGATCATATACCGCAACCAAAAATCCTTGATAACCAGAACCACTAATATTAATGACCTTATATAAAGCATCTTTTTCATGCGTTAATATTTCTTTCTCATAAGGATTTCGATAAATCGTAGATGCATACTTACGAAACTTAATTTGATTCGGATCACTAATTTCATCCACTTCAATAATCGTATTATTCTCTAATACTTTTTGAATATATTCATCACTATAAATCCAAGTTGCTAAGTACTGATGAGACATCGTAGTCATTGCACTTGTAATCCAAAACTCTTTGAACTTGGTAAATGGTCCATAAAAAAGAAATAAAAAGCAAGAAAAACATACAACATAAGATATACAAACCCACGCAAGAATCTTACGTTTTAGTGGCCATCTATATGTACTTTTCTTCCTTTTTTGAAACATAGATTACTCCTTACCGTCAAATACCTTATCTCCATTGTAATCAATATAACGATATCTTGCTTGATATTCGCTAACAAATAAATCTGATTTAATGGCTTTTTGATAGTCATTGTATTTTTGAACACTCTCATTATAAGTAGCAATATCTGTTACAAAATAATTAACAACTTGTTCATAAATACTTTTATAATTTTCACACATACTATTAACACTCGCTTGTGGATAATAAACATTTCCACATAAAGAATTCATCTTTTTAGCATCCCCTGTCAAATCATCTACCATAGCTTCATACTCTCTTAGTTTTTCTTTCACAGCATCATCTGTAACAACCATCGTATCATAATAAACATTTCCTAATACATCATTGTATAATTCATCACGGAATTCTTCAAAGGCAGTTGTCTTCGTACTAAATCCTTCAAACAATCCAGATACATCTTCCATACGATGAAGTACTTGTTGATGATCATCTTTTAAACTAATAATAAATGACGAAAAACCACCCGTCATTAGTAGAAGGAATCCTAAACATAAAAATCCATATGCAATTTTACGAGTATTCATAGTATCACCTATTATAATTGTAGCAAAATTCATAGTATTTGTCATAGAATTAGACACAAAAAAAAGGCATTTGACAATGCCTTTTCTGTCAATCAATTGTAATTTGACTAATCTCGGTTTCATTTAGATTTTCATATAATGCTTCGGAGTCTGTATATAATCCCGGTTGAAAATCATAATTACTAATAGAATCAACAGGGAAATCATTCCATCCATCGAATCCATAATACAACGTAAGAGCCGTTGATCCAAGATTACGATAAGGAACAATAAAGGTAAGTGTTTGATCAGCTTCTCCTTCTCTAGCAGCAATCAAAGTAATTCGAACATTACCTGTTAACCAAGAACCACTATGGTTGTTTAACTGATAGATAATTAATCCATGATCATTGTATTTAACAACTTCCAATTTATCTAAACAAATGTTAGGAGAATCTAAACATCTACTAAGTGTTTGATTAGCCGTTAAATCATAGTGATCTGCTTCTACAAAAGAATTATCAGAAATATATAATCCCTTTAATTTATTTCCCTCTTCGGTAGTAGTTGTATTACTCTTTTTACTTCCATGGATAATGGCAAATAAAGCAAATAATACAAGAAGGATAAGAACAACCGAACAAATAACAATGATTATTTTTCTCTTTTTATCATTCATTACATTTTGTTTTTCCATATTATTGACCACCTACTTCCGCTGGATTAAATTTAATAAACGGTGTCGTTGATTCATTATTATAAGCAAAGAACTGTGGATATAAACGATAGAAATCAGGACAAATAATATTTTCTTGTTTTTCTAGTTTAATATCTCCTTGGAAAATAGTAGAACGATAAGTTTCAAAATATCCATGACATGTGAATACAACTGGTTTAATTTCATACTCTTCTTGACAGTCATAATTTTGATAACAAACTTCACGACAATGTTCTTCATCAAGAATTTGAGTACCATCTACCGTTATTAAACAAGAATTATCACTTTCAAGACATAAACCATCTTCTACTTCTGTTGCCCCTACTCGACAGTAAATAGGAGTTATATCAGGATTCTCAGAACAAGAAACTACTTTCTTATAGGTTCCTGTATAGGTTCCTGTATTAGTATTATTACAGAATGAATAGAATGGAGTACAACGGTTTTTATATTCCG
>CAMIXP010000109.1 GCA_946402785.1 uncultured Caryophanales bacterium
AATACAGAAACAAGTAATGTAGGAAAAGTATTAGATGGAGATATTGATCTATTCATAGAGAGTAATTTAAAGAAGGGGTTATAATGAATTTTTTCTCGAAGTTAAAAGACATTCAAGTAGATCATAATACGAAAAAAAATTGGATAAGATACTGCCAATTCTTTTTCGGTTTAATTATTGTAGCCTTTTCTTATAACATGTTTATTGCATCCAATGATTTAGTACCAGGAGGAGTAGGAGGAATAGCTGTTATTGCGAAAAATCTATTCCAAATAGAAAACTCTTTAACAATTTTGGTATGTAATATTATCTTATTATCGTTAAGTTATGTTTTATTAGGAAAAGAAAAAACAAGATCCACCATACTAGGATCCATTCTATTTCCATTCTTTGTCAAACTAACAGAACATGCGAATGTATGGATTCAATTTGATACATCCAAGGTATTATTAATGGCCATCATGGGAGGAACATTCTTTGGTTTTGGAGCAGGTTTAATCTTTAAAGCAGGATTCACAACAGGAGGAACCGATATCCTCAATCAAATCATTTCCAAATATGGAAAACTAAGTATGGGAAAAAGTATGCTTTTAAGCGATGGATTAATTGTACTTCTTTCCGGAGTATTCTTTGGAATTGATAGTATGTTATATTCTATCTTAATTCTTTACATGATCAGTGTTATATCCGATAAGATTGTATTAGGAATATCAAGTAATAAAATGTTCTATATCATTACGGATAAAGAAAAAGAAGTAAAAGAATACATTATAAAAGATATGAAAACAAGTCTGACTTTATTTAAAGCAAAAGGTGGATTTGATCAGCATAAAGAAAATATTATTATGACAGTTTTACCATCAAAAAAATATTATGAATTAAAAGAAGGTCTGAAAGAAATTGATGCGAATGCATTCTTTATGGTAACAGACGCTTATGAAATGTTTGGAGGTGATGAAGATGGAAGCAGTCATTAAAAAAATTGAAAGAAAAAAGCAAATATCTAGAATGATTGTTTTAACAGCATCTTTATTATTAAGTGCCATTCTATACAATGTCATCTTACTACCTCTTAACTTAGTAATTGGTGGTACCGGAGGAGTTGCGATTATCACAAAAGCTCTATATGGTATTAATCCATCTATCATGATTTTTATTCTTTCGGTAGCCTGCGTTGTGGTAAGTTTCTTATACTTAGGATTTGATAAAACTATGACAACGATTGTAGTAAGTATTTTATATCCTATCTTTGTAGAACTAACAGCTCCTATGATTCAATATTTCCCAAAAGAAACAGATACTTTATTATTAGTCGTATTCGCAGGAGTAATCGGTGGAGTATCAGCAGGATTAATTTATAAAACAGGTTATAACAGCGGTGGATTTAATGCCATTACCCAAGTTTTATATGAACAAAAAAGAATATCTCTTGCCAAATCAAACTTTGTGATTAATGGAATTGTTGTCCTATTAGGAGGATTCTTCTTTGGAGCAAACAATGCCTTATATGCAATTATCTATCTTTATATTTGTAATATTGTAACAGATAAAGTATTACTAGGAATTTCTAATAATAAAGCATTCTATATCATTACGGATAAAGAAGAAGAAGTAAATGATTATATTATGAGAACACTAGAACATACCGTAACCATCTTTGATGTAAAAGGAGGATTCCTAGAACAAAAGCGTAGAGTCTTATTAACGGTTATTCCATCTCGTGAATATTATCGTGTAACAGAAGGTATCAAAGAAATAGATCCAAACGTCTTCTTCGTCGTAACAGATTCCTACCAAGTAGAAGGCGGAAAATAGTGTGAAATAGTGCCAAATAAAGGTAAAGTCTCTTGACTTTCCTTTTTTTTGAACTTGTATCATGTTATAATATATAGTACAAGGTGGTGATTTAAGTCGATGGATTTGATTAGATTAAAAAACGTTGAAAAAAGATACAAAAATGGTGTAACAGCTATTTATGATTTAAACTTATCAATCGAAAAAGGTTCATTCGTCTTTGTTGTTGGTGGTTCCGGTAGTGGAAAATCAACCTTGATTAAAATGTTATATCGTGAAGAAAAACCAACCCAAGGACAAGTTATTGTCGGTGGACTAGACGTTGCAAAATTAAAGAATAAAAAAGTTTATAAATTAAGAAGAAAATTAGGAATTGTATTCCAGGATTATAGATTATTACCAAAGTTAACGGTATATGAAAATGTTGCTTTTGCTCTAGAATGTTTAGGGGAAAAGAAAAATGATATTCGTATGAAAGTGTTAAAAGCACTAGAAGATGTTGGATTAAAAAATAAAATTCATAGTTATCCAGATCAATTATCTGGTGGAGAACAACAAAGAGTTGCCATTGCAAGAGCCATCGTAAATGATCCAAAACTATTACTATGTGATGAACCAACAGGAAATCTAGATCCAGTAAAAAGTATGGAAATCATGCAAGTACTTGAAGACATCAATAAGAACAGAGGAACAACGATTATCATGGCAACTCATGATAAAGAAATTGTTAATAAGATGAAGAAACAAGTTATTACATTAAAAGATGGACACCTAGTAACAAACAAGAAGAAAGGAAGGTACGAAGATGAAGCTATTTAGAATGTTAGGTAGAAGTATCCGAGATGCTTTCAAAAGTGTAATAAGAAATTTCAGTTTATCATTAGCATCTATCTCTTGTATAACGATTACATTAATTATTGTAGCCCTTGCAGTCATTGCATCCTTTAATGTTCAAAACTTCACACAAGAAATAGAAAAAGATATGACAATCGTCGTATTCTTACAAAATGATGCAACAGAAGAAGAAGCAGAAGAAATTGGAAAACAAATCAAAGCACTAGAAAATGTAAGTAGTTATACATTTGAAACCAAACAAGAAGTAAAAGAAAAAATGCAACAAGAATCAGATGTATTTAATGCAGTACTAGAAAACTTTGATGAAGAAGAAAGCCCATTAAAAGATACTTTTCAAGTAAAAGTAAAAGAAATAGAAGGAATCAAAGGAACAGCAAAAAAGATTGAAAAAATGGAAAAAGTTGCTGTTGTAAGATATGGAGAAGGAATGGTAGATAAAATGGTATCTGCATTCACATCCATTGAAAAAGTAACATATGGTATCGTATTTGCCCTTATCCTAGTAACAATCTTCTTAATTGTTAATACCATTAAATTAACAATCTCAGCAAGAAGAAAAGAAATTGGAATTATGCGTTTAGTAGGAGCAAGTAATTTCACAATTAAAACACCATTCATTATTGAAGGAATGGTATTAGGAGTATTTGGTTCTATTGTTCCAATTCTAATTTCAACATTTGGTTATATAGCTTTCTATGATCACTTCAATGGTTATTTGTACTCTGAATTAATTAAATTAGTTCGACCAGAACCATTTATCTATCATGTATCTCTAATTGTACTAGTAGTAGGAATAATCGTAGGTATGATTGGTAGTGCTGGTGCGGTAAGAAAGTATTTAAAAGTATGATGAAGAAAAAAAGAATAATACCAATTCTTCTAATAGCCATTATCTTAGGAAATATCTTTGCACCAACACAAGTAGAAGCAACAACCCTAAGAGAATATGAAGAATTATTAGAAAAATATAAAAATGAATTAGATAGTACAAATAATCAAATTAGTATAAGTAAACAAGAATTAGAAAGAATTCAAGCAGAAATTGCTGATACAGAAAAACAAATACAAGATGCAGAAGATGAAATTCAAAGACTAGAAGAAGAAATTCAAAGAAACAACGAAGAAATTGCCAAGAAAAAAGAAGAATCCAAAGCACTAATTGAGTATTATCAAATCTCTAATGGAGAAAATATATACTTAGAATATGCATTTGGTGCAACAGATATTACAGACATGATTTATCGTTTATCCATCGTAGAACAATTAACAGATTATAATGATCAAGTCATGACAGAATTAAAAGAATTAATTCATCAAAATGAATTAAGACAAGAAGAATTAACACAAAAGAAAGAAGAATTAAAAGTCCTAGAACAACAATTACATGAAAAAGCAAGCAAAGTTCAAGGAGATATTTCTAGTATGGCAGCTATGATTCCAGATATTAAGAACCAATTATCAAATTATGAAAACCGTGTATCTTATTATCGAAGAGTCGGTTGTGAACCAGACGATGAAATTGGTGTAGATTGTGATAGAGGAAACAATGCCTA
>CAMIXP010000110.1 GCA_946402785.1 uncultured Caryophanales bacterium
CAATCCCTATGATTAACTGTCCTAAGTGTGGATGGGTTCCAATGAATGAAGAGGACTTACCACTTGTTTTGCCTGATGTCGCTGAATACGAGCCTACAGAAGATGGAGAAAGTCCACTTGCCAATATTACAGATTGGGTTAACTGCAAATGTCCAAAGTGTGGTGGAGATGCTAAGAGAGAGACCGATACAATGCCTAACTGGGCTGGATCTTCTTGGTACTTCTTACGTTTCATGGATCCACATAATGATAAAGAATTTGCTTCTATGGACGCTATGAAATACTGGAATCGTGTTGATTGGTACAATGGTGGAATGGAACATACGGCAAGACACTTATTGTACGCAAGATTCTGGGTACAATTCTTATATAATATTGGATTAGTTCCTCATAAAGAAATGATTTGGACAAGAGTATCTCATGGTATGGTACTTGGTTCTGATAATCAAAAGATGAGTAAATCAAAAGGAAATGTTATTAATCCAGATGAGATTGTTAAAGAGTTTGGTGCCGATACCTTACGTGTATATGAAATGTTCATGGGAGATTATCAAATGGATGCTCCATGGAGTACGGATTCTTTAAGAGGATGTAAGAGATTCCTTGATAAAGTAGAACGTTTAAAAGAAAAAGTTAATGACAAGGACGGATTTACAGAAGACTTAGAGGTTTTACAAAATAAAACAATTAAGAAGATTGAATATGATTTAATGCATATGGGATATAATACCGTTATTTCTTCTTTAATGATTTTAGCAAATGCTTATGATGAAAAAGAATCTATTACAAAAGAAGATTATCGTTTATTATTGATGCTATTAAATCCAATTGCTCCTCATATTACAGAAGAATTAAACTCACAACTAGGATACAAACCTATTTGCGAAAGTGAATGGCCTGTTTATGATGAAGATAAAACAGTTGAATCTACGAAAGAGATTGCCGTTCAAGTTAATGGTAAAGTACGTGGAACGATTCAAATCTCTATTGATGACGATGATGAGATTATCAAAGAAAAAGCTCTTGAATGTGAAAATGTTCAAAAGCATATGGAAGGACATGAAGTTGTTAAGATTATCGTTATTAAAGGAAAAATTGTTAATATCGTAGTGAAATAAAAAGGATAAAGGAATTTATCCTTTTTTGTTTTCCTCATTTATTGTGGAAATTTTGTCTCTTTGTTATAATATCATTGGAGGATATATGAAAAAGGATATTACGATGAGAAAAAATACGTTTGTTAAAGGTGCTTTAATTACAACGATTGGTATTGTTTTAACAAAGATATTGGGTATTGTTTATGTGATTCCTTTCCATGCCATTATTGGGGATGAGGGAGGAGCTTTATATGGATATGCGTATACTATCTATCTTTTTTTCTTGTCTATTTGTTCTGCGGGTATCCCATTAGCGATTAGTAAGATTGTTTCAGAGTATCAAACTCTTGGATATATGAAGGCCAAGAAAAGAGTCTTCGTGATTGGAAAGAAAATTTCTTTTGTTTTGGGAATTCTATGCTTTTTGATTGCTGCTTTATTTGCTCCTTTTCTAGCAAAATGGATTTTAGGAGATGTTGTAGGTGGTAATAGCGTAGAAGATGTAACATTTGTAATTCGTGTTATTTCTACGGCTTTTTTAGTAGGACCGGTATTAAGTGTTTATCGAGGATATTTTGAAGGACATCGATTTATGAGTCCGCCTTCTATTTCTCAAGTTTTAGAACAATTATTCCGTGTTTGCATTATTATTTTTGGTAGTTATATAACCCTTCATATGTTCCATTTGTCTTTATCGAATGTAGTAGGAGTTGCGTTATTTGGTGCGACGATTGGTGCCCTTGTATCTTACTTTTATTTATTAGATAAATATTTGAAGAATCGAAGTCGTTTCCAAGAAAAAGTAAGAGATGTCAATGAACCTCTAATTACGGATAAGATGATTTTTCAAAAGATTATTATTTATGCCATTCCGTTCATCATGATTGATTTCTTTAAATCTGTTTATAACTATGTGGATATGGTTAGTGTTGTCAAAGGACTTGTTGATGAAGCTGGATATTCTGCTGTTGATGCGGAAACGGTTTATAGTATTTTTTCTACTTGGGCACAGAAATTTAATATGATTATTTCGGCTGTTTCTACGGGAATTATTGTTAGTTTAATTCCCAATCTAACAGAAAGTATTGTGAAAAAAGATCAAGCAGAGATCAATCAAAAGATTGGTTTATCGATTAGCATGCTTCTATTCTTTATTATTCCCATTACGTTTGGGATTTGTTTCTTATCGAAACCAATATGGGTTTTATTCTATGGACAAAGTACTTATGGTCCCAGTGTTTTATCCTACTATATTTTTGTAGGATTAATGGTTTCTTTATTTACTACGGTTGTGACAGTATTACAAACTCTAAAGGATTATAAAAATGTCTTTATTTGTTTACTCGTTGGAGTATTGATTAAAATAATCTT
Organism: uncultured Caryophanales bacterium; assembly: GCA_946402785.1. Lineage (GTDB taxonomy): Bacteria > Bacillota_I > Bacilli_A > RF39 > UBA660 > UBA3789. The sequence continues at coordinate 2,469 of CAMIXP010000110.1, forward strand.
TAATCATAGTTTCTTACATTCTTTCTATATTTTGGGACTTCCTGCTTATTATGGATTTATTACCGCAACTGTTCTTGGATATTTTGTATCTTTCCTTCTTTGTTTAATGATCTTAAATCGAAAGTATCAAGTATCGTATGAGAAAGTTTTAAAATCCTTTGTGGATATCTTAGTAGGAGCTTTCCTTATGATTATTGTTTTAATGATTGTTCGTCTTGTTGTACCGGTTGTTTCAACTACTCGATGGGTCAATGCTTTTATCATTTTACTTTATGCAGCTGTAGGAGTTGTTGTTTATTTTGCATATGCTATTTTTTCGAATCTTACGAAGAATATTTTTGGTAATCATTTCTTTAAGAGTGTTTTACAGATTTTTATTCGAAAATAAGAATGTAAAGAGGACAAAAAAATGGCAAAATAATTTGTTATTATTTGGCAGTAATGCTAAAATTGTATTATAGGATAACATAGGAGGACATATGGTTAGTGGAGGGCAAGTAAGATCAGATGCTAGCAACGTAGCTTCATACAGTTCTAAATTTACTTCTGAGATTAGTGGTCTATCTGGATCATGGCAAGGAAGTAGTTATGATAATTTGAATTCTCAGGCACAATCTGTTGCGGCTGAGTGTTTAAACATTATTAAGTCTGAAATGGAATCGTTTGCTTCAGCATGTGATGCTTATGTAGAGTATAAAAATTATAAAACTCAATTGAGCGAAGCTCAATCTAATTATAATTCGGCAGTTTCTAAGAATGATACCGCATCTGCCAATTCTTTTGCGTCTCAAATTAGTTCTTATCAAAGTAAATTAGATACTTTAAAGAAACAAATTGAGAGTGATCTTGCCGCTGCTGCTAGTGGTAAGATTGAAGCAAAGGCTATCAATGGTGTGGATGCGCCAACTGGTACGACGCCAGCTGCTGTTTTGGGAACAACTGGTGCGATTCGTGGAGCTATGGACTGGGCTATTGCGATTGCTGCGGATGATAGTCATGGATATTCTCAAAAAACTCGTTGGGGAAATCCAAACTACGACTGTTCTTCTTTGGTTATATCTGCATGGCAAGCTGCTGGTGTTCCGGTTAAAGAAGCAGGCGCTGGATACACTGGTAATATGAAGAGTGCCTTTACAAAAGTTGGATTCCAATGGATTCCTGGTAATGTTAATGTCAACGACTTAAAACCAGGAGACGTTTTATTAAAACCTAATAGTCATACGGAGATGTATATCGGTGATGGTATGACGGTTGGTGCCCATGGAGACAAGGATGGTCGAAATGGAGACTCTGGTGGGGGAGAAATCAGTGTTGCAAAAGTACATAACTTCGGTTGGGAAGGTGTCTTACGTTACGTTGGTTATGATCAAACCCAAGAGAAAAAGAAAGACGAAACTAAAAATACTTAATCATATAAGGAGGGTGCTTTATGGCTATATTCATGTTAGAAACGGATGCCGTTTCTTCTGGAGCAACATCGTTAACTTCTATTGCTTCTCAAATTACTAGTATCGGAAGTGCTGTTAGTGGTTATGATACTACTTGTGAAGATTTTGATTTTGGATCTGCTAAAGCAGCTATCGCTAGTAATATTGAAGCTTGTGCAACTAAAGTAACGAATACTTCTAATATCTTAAATGATGTTGTTACTTCTCATACAACCTTACAAAATAGTTTAAAATTTGATGCAGCTGAGGAGAAAAAAGGAG
>CAMIXP010000111.1 GCA_946402785.1 uncultured Caryophanales bacterium
TTGTTGGAGTGAATTCCAAGCTCATGGATATACGTATCAATGTTGTACAACGATGAAGGGATTATTCCAAGACTTAGATGTAGAAGGATATAAACCAGATCCTGGACAATACTTCCCATACATTTTACCTCATTTTGATTTAGATTATCATGAGATAGAAGAAGTCAAACAACATGTAAAGAGTTTAAAGAAATAAGAGAGAACCTCTTATTTTTTTTGTATATTTTTGCTATAATGTAGGTAGAATATAGGAGTGTTGGTTATGCCAGTACACATGAGTCGTTTTTATGAACAAAAGCTAGCGTTACAACGTAGAAAACAACAGGCATATCAAAGAAAACTAGCAAGACAAATGATGAGCAAAAGAATTATCCGTTTTGTGATTCTTTTGGTTGTCTTTTTAGGTGTGTTCTTCTTCTATGATAAAGAAATCAGTGAAAAATTCCATTTAGATCAAATTAAATTTGATTTTAAAATGCCTGATATCAAATCTCCTGATTGGAAGTTTGAATGGCCAGATTGGAAAATTGAGTGGCCTGATTGGAATATTAAATGGCCTAGTTTTTCTGGAAATAAAAAGAAAGATGGTAAACAAGGAGAAGATTTCCAAAGTGATTTAATTGGAAAGACAGTATCTTATGTTCCAATGGATGATCGTCCTATTCATACAACTCGTATGGAATATTTAGCTGAGTCTTTTGGAATGGAATTAAAGATGCCAGATGCGAAGTATTACCGTACTTATGTAGGAGAAGGGGAGAACTCTTATCCAAGTTATAGTACGAAGTATGGAAATCCTATTAAGATTACAAAATGGTTAGAAGATCAAGAAGATGCTGGATGTGATTACTATATCCTTTCTGTTGATCAATTGTATTCTGGTGGACTTATTCCTTCTAATTATGTAACAGATGATGATATCGATGTTTATGGTAAGAATGAAAGTAGTAAAATTCTAAAATTATTAATGGCTGATCAAAATAATCATATTTATTTGATTGATTCGATTGCTGGTTTAACAGTAGAACCAGGATTTATGGATTTTACGTTAGATGACTATAACTTATTACTTGCTTATAGTAATCAACCTAGAAAGGAATTAACGGGAAAAGAATTAACATTAGATGGAGTTTTGAGTTCTTATGCGAATAATCCAGAAGGTTCTTCGATTGCGACATCTTTATCCATTGAAAAACTAAATAAATATTTAGAGGCAAGAGAGAGAAAAATCAAACATTCAGAATCATTAATTAAAATGATTGAGAAGAGTGGTAACTCTCATGTTCATATCATGTTTGGTATTCAAGATAGTGGATTTACTCCTACATCCATTCAATTAAATGATGTGAATTATATTAAGAAATTATCAGATTCTAAGAATATGGATATTCCAATTCGAGATGGCGTATCTAGTTTATCCGAAGAAGCATTTGCAAGTATGGTAATGGATTCTATTACGAAAAAGATTCAAGTAAAAGTTACTTATTATGGAGATCCTAATCAAATGATTGCGGGAAGTAATAATTCTTATGCGATGGAGATGGATTCCTTATTTAAAAATTTAGGAATTAAACAAGTAGAAGAAAAACCCGATTTTGAAATCTTGGTTTATACGAATAATGTTCCAGAATTACGATATGCAAATTCGAAAGATTTGATTAATCATTATTTAACCAATTTAAAGAATCATATGCCAACGATTATTATGAATGATGCGAACTATTATGAAGATCAATTCATCTTCAATTATTTAATGGATTATGATACTTATCGTGTTCCAATGGGAACGCTACTTGGTTATAGTAACTGGGGTGGATTTATTCATAGTTCTCGTATTGCATTTAGTGAAGGATTTGTTCGTTATGTTTATATCATGGGTGGAGGAGATGATGATGACTGCAGTAAAGGTCATTTGAGAGCTCTTACTTATTCATTCATGAATGATATGGTCTATGAACCAAGTGTAAAAGATACTCTCGATGAAACAGTCATTGAATCCCGTATGATTGAGAATACGAAGAAGATTGTATCCAACTTACAATCTGGCAATCATATTACGAGTATTAAACCTTATGATGAAGAAAGTATTCGTACCGTAGGTTCTTATAATTACCATTTCCCATGGAGAAGAGGAAATGAATTAGACTTTGAAATTTCTGTAACTTTAGGAGATCCAAGACCGATTACATTACCAGAAGTTGTATATTAAAGAAGGCACTTGCCTTCTTTTTACTTGACACAAACTGACTCTTAAAAAGAAAGAATCATTTGCTAAAAAATGAATATATACCGTATAATATAGGTATAAGATAAGGAAGTGTTTTATGAAAAAAGTTTGGAAATGCTTGCTTTTATTGCTTGTTGTGTATGTTTTGATTCCGGTTGTTCATGCAGCTGACTTACCAAAAACAGGTGTTACCTATTTTATGGAATATCCGAATGGAAGGTTTGACGCTACGGTAAGTTATCAGAAAGCTATTGATCCGGATGAAGTTTTAATTCATTCTGACGTAACGGATAAGAATGGAGAAATTCAATTATGTGATTGGAATCGAGAAGGAGAGATTCGTGTTCTTCAACATGTACCAAATGGTTATACAACGAATCAAAGAGAGACAACCATTGATTTATCTAGCACAACTCAATTTGGATTTATTGATTATCGTGGTGCGAATCCAGGAACAGGAAGATCTTTATTATTTATCGTGATTGTTGCGAGTGTCATTGCGATTACGATTGCTGCTCGTAGAAATAAAAAAGTATTAATGGTTTTACCAATCGTTGGATTGATTGCTGCCTTTCATATTCATGCGAATGCAAAAGACGAATGTCTTTGCATTCATGTAAAAGATGGAAATGGAAATGCTTTATCTAATGTTGCCGTTGATATTTATTCAAAACCAAAAGTAACTGCTAATGTTGGTATTAAGTTTAATGCGAATGGTGGACATTTCTTTGATGGTACAACAGAAGTATATTTCCCAATTCCATATGATGGATGTACATTTGATGACTTTTTAGATGAATTACCAGATGGCCTTATTGGTTATTATTACGATAACGTTGTACATGGCGCTTATCGTGATGGATTTGAACCAGATGGATTTGATGCTCCTGCTGAGCTTCATAATGGAGATGAAATCTTCTTAGAGTGGTATGAAATTGATGATCCATTATATGAAATTAGAGGTAATGGTGGATATTATCCTTTCTATGGTAAACAATTAGATCGTGTATTCTATTATCGTTTTAATAATACATATTCTTATGCAACTCGATTTGTTAAAAGAAATGAATATTATATTGGATTTGATGAATTTTCTACTTGTCCATTATATGAAAATGGTGTTATTAGAGATTTAGAAGCTTACCGTGAAATGATTGGTAAAAATAATGACATAGGTAATTTTCCACTTGCTAGAATAGAAGGAATAGATGGAATTGGATCTTCTATTCAAACTTACTATGATTGTTGGAGTGGAAGACCAGATGGTGTTTATGTAAATGATACTGTTTTCATTGGAAATATGAATACTTGCTTTGTCAATTCAGCTGATTATTCGACTGAATATCATCAAGCTATATTCTTTAGTCAAGAGGATTATCAAAATATTTCTTTTGTATTAGATCCTGATACCAATCAATTGATTGTATCTCCTGTTGTTAGTAGAGAGATTCCTGATGTAGATAAAGATGTCAATATTACATTCAAACGAATGGAATTTGATGAAGCTATTGCTAAAAATGAATATGTTAATGAAAAAGATGGCCCTCCAGTGATATATGAAGACATTAAAAGCTTTGAAATTGTTCAAAATGGTCAAGTAATTTTAACATTAAATCCTGGTGATTTTGTTCCAA
>CAMIXP010000112.1 GCA_946402785.1 uncultured Caryophanales bacterium
GTCATAGAGTTATAGTCTACATTGTAAACTCCTTCTCCTTCCATCTAGCTCAGCCCCTTTCTTCTATGTGTCTTCTGGTCTTACCATGCTGTCTTTTATACCTTGATCGATTAAAGTAATTCCATATTTATTCTCTCTATTGATTAATTCCGTATAAAGTGTATCTGTTTTCATATCTAGGAATGTATCCCATGACGTAATACAAAAGTCATAGTCAATTCTATCATATTCATTATAAGTAGATTCTGGCCATGAATAGGCTCCTCTTCTTCCTGCGGGTACTGTTACTACTCGTTTTACTTTATTCATAGCATTAAATGATTTAGCAGCGGCACGTAATGTTTTACGAATTGCTTTTACTTTTTCTTTTTCTAATTTATCATTGAATGCTTTAATAAGGCCTGCCAAATCTACTTTGGCTAGAGCTGCTTTGGCAATGATGACATCATCAATTCCTGTTGCAATATTACCAATTTCTGTATCTTGTGCTTGTCCGCCTTCCCCTTTTCCCATAATAACTGTACTTGCTACTAAGTTTTTGACATTTGAAATACTGTTAGATGCATCTGAAATTTTATATCCATCTTCTGTATCTTTCGTAACAATATTGTTAAATTTTTCTACATTGGGTGTGATGTAAATCCAGTCTTCTGATGCAGTAAGTGCATCGGAGGCAAATACACCTTTTATGACATCATCATAGGTATAGTTTTTTCCCATAATCATTTCTCCCTTTTTAATTGCTTATTAGCAAGGATTAAATATTTTAATCCACACTAATAAGAAATTACAAAAACGTAATTCCTTAAGCAGCCAATTTTGTATCTTGACTTTCGTAAGCTTCTTTTTGTGTATTTGCTTCTTTTTTCAATTGTTCAATTAGTGAATTGATTTCATCAAGAACTTTCTTTGTCGTAGTTTTAACGTCTGCTTCAAAAGCTGTTGCTGCTTCACCACTATAACTATTTTTAATATCATTTACACGGTTTTGAAGTAGATCATTTTCACATAATTGTTCCATTCTGTCTCTTCTTTCTTCCATGTATGTAATTAAATCCATTACTTTTCCGTAATCAATATATGCCTCTGCTGCCATTTAATATCCCTCCTTTATAAATTAAACTATGCTTCAAAAGTTGTCCATGTTTGTGCATGTCCTTTTAAATCTGTAGCTTTATTTCTAATATTCTTTTCTGCGATTGCAAAATCTGGGTCAACTTTCTTGAAATTATTTTTATATTGTTGTGCTTTGTTTCCTGTCCAAGCTTTTCCATCTTGTGTAAAATCTCCATCTAGTTCTTTTTCTACTTTATCTTGTATTTCTTTATATAGTTTTGCAAATTCATCTGCATTTGAGTCAATTAATTCAGCAGTTTTTTCCATTGCTGGTCCGTCTACTCTAACACTCATTGATTTCACCACCTTTCATATTAAATCAATAGATATACGGCAAGAGTATACCTTACCTATCATAATTATAGCATCAACACAAAAGCCAGTAAATCTACTGGCTTTGTTCTTTTACACTATTTTACATTAATTTGCATACAAATCGATTATGGCTTTTGCTGCTTTTTTTCCTGCCTCCATGGCAAGGATAACAGTAGCAGCTCCCGTAACAGCATCTCCTCCTGCATATACACGATCTAGAGATGTCTTTGTTCCTGTATCATCTACTTGGATTAAATTCTTATCCGTTAAGATAATATTGCTTCCTTTTAATGCTGCATGATTTGGTCCTGTTCCTAGAGCCATAACAACCATGTCACATTCTACTACATGATTTGAACCTTCAACTTCTTTTACGCTTCTTCTTCCATCAGGTCCTGGTTCTGTTAATTCCATATTTACTACTTCCATACCTGTAACATTGTTTTGTTCATCTGCAATAATCTTTACTGGATTTTGAAGTAAGTCAAATTCAATTCCTTCTTCCTTGGCATGATGTACTTCCATTTTTCTAGCAGGTAATTCTTCTTCTCCTCTACGATACATGATGTGTGCATCTACTCCTAATCTTTTTAGAGAACGAACTGCATCCATGGCAACGTTTCCACCACCAATTACATAAGCGGTTTTTGCATGTTTAATTGGTGTTTTAGAATCATTCTTGAATCCTCCCATTAAGTTAATTCTTGTTAGGATTTCATTTGCTGAGAACACACCACTGGCATCTTCTCCTTCAATTCCCATAAATTTAGGAAGTCCTGCTCCTGTGCCTAAGAATACAGCATCAAATTCTTGTTGTAGATCATCCAATGTAATTGCATTTCCAATTGGAATATTGGTTCTTATTCTTACGCCTAATTTTTTAAGGCTTTTTACTTGTTCTTCTACAATACTTTTAGGTAATCTAAATTCTGGAATACCATAAGTTAATACGCCACCTGCTTTGTGTAGTACTTCAAAAATTGTTACATCAAATCCTGCTTTTGCAAGATCTCCTGCGCATGTTAATCCAGCAGGTCCTGATCCTACGATTGCTACAGATTTATTTTTCTTTGGTACTTTGATAAGTGTTGTGAAGTTGTTTTTAATTGCTTCATCTGCTACATATCTTTCCAAAGAACCAATTGCGATAGAATCTCCTTTGATTCCTCTTACACATTTTGCTTCACATTGTTTTTCTTGTGGACATACTCTTCCACAGATTGCTGGTAGGGAAGATGTTTCACTGATAATATCATATGCTTTTTTTACATCGTCTTCTTTTAAAGCTGCGATAAAGTCTGGAATCATAATATTAACAGGGCATCCTTCTACACATTTTGGGATCTTACAGTGTAAGCAACGAGAAGCTTCTTTTAAGGCTTCTTCTTTTGTATATCCTAATTCTACTTCTTCAAAGTTTTTATTTCTTACATTAGGATCTTGTGCTTTCATGATTACTTTTCCACCATCATTCATATTCACACCTCCTAATTTCTACCTAGGGACTTTTTCATTTGTTCCCATTTTTCTTTTTCTTCTTCTTTATAGATGTTCATTCTTTTCATTGCTAAATCATAATTTACTTGATGTCCATCAAATTCTGGTCCATCGATACAAGCGAATTTTGGTTTTCCTTCAATTTCACATCTACAAGCACCACACATTCCACTTCCATCTACCATTAATGGATTCATACTTACGATGGTTTTTATACCATATTTTTTTGTAACGGCTGCGACATTTTTCATCATGATAATTGGTCCAATTGCTACACAAATATCATAGTTACCAATTTCTCTTTCTAGAATGGTTGTAACAAATCCTTTTTCTCCAAATGATCCATCATCTGTTGCATAATAAACTTGTCTAGCAACTGCTTCTGCTTTATCACGAATTAGTAATAAATCTTTTTCTCTTGATCCATAAATAATATCTACATCAAATCCTTTTTCTTTTAGATATTTTACTTGTGGATAAACTGGTGCAATTCCTACTCCTCCTGCTACATAAACAATTCTTTTATCTTTGAATGCTTCTGGATGAGCACAAATTTCATTTGCGTTTCCTAGTGGTCCAACGACTGCGAATATTTCATCTTTTAGAGTAGATAATTCTTCTGTTGATGCACCTATTACTTGATAGATAACAGATAATATTCCTTTTTCTTGGTCCATATCATAAATGGTTAATGGAATTCTTTCACTATCTTCTTTTCCCATTAAGATTACAAATTGTCCTGGCATTGCATTTCGAATTGCTTCTGGCGCTACTACTTCCATTAAATAGGAATTAGGGCTTATTTTTTCGTTTTTTAATATTTTATACATTCCGACACCTCTCTATCTTATTTTTCATACTCTATCATTATATCATATTCGTACATAAAAAAAGACAAACTTTTTTTGTTTGTCTTTAATATT
>CAMIXP010000113.1 GCA_946402785.1 uncultured Caryophanales bacterium
TCGCATTTGAATTTACTCGATCCGAAATAATCCATAAGAATCCTCCTAATAGAATGAGAAAGATAGCTCTTATGATTTTTGCTTCTTTTATTGATACTCTTCCACTGGCAAGAGGTCTATCTTTTTTGATAGGATGCTTTTTATCTTTTTCTACATCTTCTAAATCATTTGTAATATAGACAATACTGGATGTAATGGAGAATACAATAAACGCTAGAATACTGTTTAGTAGCATCCCTTTATTTAATAAATTGATACTAAAGAAAAGTGGTAAGAATACTAATCCATTTTTTAACCAGTGTTTAACTCTAATTAGCTTTAAATAATCTTTCATTTTATTTTTCCTCTAAGTTTTCTGCAATAATATAACGTGGTCTTTGTTTGGTTTCATTGTACATTTTACCTACATATTCTCCAATGATACCAATACTAATCATTTGAAGCCCTCCAATAAACCAAATAGAAATGGATAAGAAGGTCCAACCGGATACGGTATTTCCTGTTAAGTATCTAACAAGGGAATAAATCATAATACCAATACTGAATAGTAAAATGATAAATCCTAATACACAAATAAATCTTAATGGTTTTACAGAGAAAGATGTAATTCCATCCCAAGCAAAGTTTAACATTTTCTTTAATGGATATTTAGATTCCCCTGCGAAACGTTCTTTTCTTTCATAATATACAACATCGGATTTAAATCCTACTAATGGGAACATTCCTCTTAAGAAAAGATTCACTTCTTTATAGTTTTCAAATTCATCTAATACTCTTTTAGAAGTTAAACGATAATCAGCATGATTATAAACACAGTCTACTCCTAGTACTTTCATGAATTTATAGAAGCCTTGTGCTGTTACTCGTTTAAAGAATGTATCTTTCTTTCTAGCACTTCTTACTCCATAAACGATATCGCAACCATCTTTGTATTTTAGAATCATTTCATCGATTGCATTGATATCATCTTGTAGATCGGCATCCATTGAGATAACAACATCAGCATATTTCTTTGCGGTCATTAATCCACCTAATAAAGCATTTTGATGTCCTCTATTTCTCGATAGTGTAATACCTGTGAATAACTTTTCTTGTTTATGTATTTCTTGAATGATATCCCATGTTTTATCTTTGGAACCATCATTTACATACATGACTTTACTCTTTCCTGATATTTGTTTGGATTTAATTAATTGCTCCATTTTTGCTTTTAATTGTCTTGTTGTTTCTTCTAATACTTCTTCTTCATTGTAGCAAGGAACTACTACATAAAGAACTGGTTCTTTGTGAAAGAACATATGATCACCACTTTCTAATTCTATTATAGTAAACAAAAGGGAATTATGCAAATTGCAAATCCCCTGTTTCTTCTAATAACAATAATAATAATTCGGATGAAGACCATGCATGCGGAGCAGATGATCTTGATCGATTTAGACCTGGTACTGTCTCTTCATAATTGTTGTAGTTTGCAGATGATGCGTTTGCTTCCCATGATAATGGATAAAGATTTTTATTCAATGGAATCGGACCTTTTCCTAATTTATGATAATAAGCATAGGATAGATATGGATAATGGATTTCTACTGATTTTGAAGAAGAATCTTTTAACTCATAATTACTCCACCATGCCATTTTACTATACTCATCTTCTGGGATACTATCTAAGTCAAATGGATATTCTTTTCCAAGAGACTCCATTCCTAGTTTATACCATAGGTTTTGATATAAGTACTGTTCTCCAAAATCTGTTTGTCCATAGATATAGTATCCATTTGGATTTTCTTTTGCTAAACGATAAGCTTCTTGTTCAATTCTTTCTATTAAGTCCTGTCTTTTTTCTTCTTGAGAAGAAAGAATATATAATAGTTCTCCTAGATTGTCTGCTTCCTCTACTCCTCCATTTTGTCTATCATAGATATCATCAATTCTAGATACCCATTCTTTGATTATATCCGTATTATGTGTTTGTTTTAGTACCATCGTTGTGATAGCAGCATCTCGATACCAAGGTTTTTCATAAACCGCAACATTTGGATAAATTGCACTATCTTTGATGTTATAAAGAATTTCTCCATATAACGCTTTTTTCATATTCGCATATTTTTGATTACTGAAGTCATAGAACTGAATCGGAATATCGGTACCTTTTAATAATTCATCCTTACAGAATACTCCTTCTTCTGTTTCTTTGATTTCAATGAATTGATGGTCTTTTGTTTCAATAATAACCATATATAGATTTGGTATAATATAATGATCTTTTTCATTGAAAGAATAAATGACTTCTTTTGTTTCATCATCGATTATTTTTCCACTTAGATAGGTGTATTTTTTTCTATTTCCCATACCAAAGAAATAATAATCTGACCAGTTGATACCCAATACTTCTTCTATTTCATGTGCTTGTTTAAATTCATTATATTCTTTTTGGTAATTATCTAATTCTTTTAATTCTTCTTTGTATTTTTCTTTAAATTCTTTACTCATGTAGTCTGCTTTTGTTTTCTTTTCAACGACACCTGTATTTCCTTTTAAATGGAATCCTAAAAAACGATCTGTATCTTTTGGACTTTCTAATGCCAAATACATCCACTCTGTCATTACGAATAAACAAAGAATTCCAATACCAATTAGAGCTTTCTTTTCTGGTTTCTTTTCTTTTACCATTTTTGAAATCATTTGACTAATAATGATGATTGATACGATGGTTGTGGCAATCACTAAGATTTCAATGATTACTAATAATGGATAAGGAAGATTGGCAAGTAGATAGTTTTTATCAATGATTTGATCTACGAATTGTAATACTTTGATAAAAATTCTACTATTTTGTAATATTTCTATTCCTAAGATGATTCCGAAGAAGATGAACGATCTACATTGTAATTTTTTATCTTCTTCTGTTGATAAGTTAATTCCTAACATTAGAATGACTAAATATAAGAAATGAAGTGCATATAAGAATGGAGTCGCATTTCCATAGATTAAATGGAAGATAGAATTAAACAGTAATGATAAAACAATTGCGGTATTTACCATTCTATTCTTCTTATAATTTCTAATTACAATCCAAATAATTAATGCATAAAATAGGAAGAATAATCCTTTTAATAAGATATTTGGTTCACAAAAGTTGATAATGAAGTTTTGACTATTATATTCTGATGCATATGACACTTTTACATAAACATCACTACTGATAAGAGAATGAATATAGTCTCCTTCTATTACTCTTTTTGCGTTCATCCACTCCATTGTTTTATTGGCAAAGTTTCCTACTTCATATCCTAAATCAATATTCCATAGAACGGCTGTATTATTCCATATCATTCTTTGTCCAATATTTAAAACAACTAAGGATATTCCGATTAATACTCCCATGACTATTAATTTATGTAATTTTACTTTTCTAAAAATCCATAGAGTAAAACATACAATTAAAAAGATAACAAAGTTGGTTACGGTAATAGATAAGGATAATAGACCTAATATTCCTAATATGAGATAGGATTTAGTATCGAATTCTTTTTCCTTTTCTTTTGTGATGAAATAATACCACAAGAGTACTAAGAAAAGTGCTGCGAAGTTATAGGTTTCAATTCCTGCAGTTACTATACTATTTGAAAATGAAAAGAGATAGATAAGAGATAACAGAATACTCATCTTTTCACTTAATCCTACGTGTTTTAATATTTTATAGATCAATACAACTGTTAGAGAGGAAACAATGGAAGATAGCATAATCATTGCAATTACTCTATTGGCAACAAGCCCTTGTATTAAAAATACAACTGGTTGTACTAGTAATACAAATAATGGATGTACATCTAATCGATAATGT
>CAMIXP010000114.1 GCA_946402785.1 uncultured Caryophanales bacterium
AATAAAAAAGACAGTCTACTTGACTGTTTTTTTTCATTATTTCAAGAAAATTAGACCAATTAATGATAAAATGATAATAGAGTGAATAGATAGGAGGCTAAGATTATGCCAAATGTAGATATTCAAGTAAGTGATTATAATATCATGACGAATGCAACTGCGACAGTTAAAAGCTATAACACGCAAGTTACAACAGCACAGTCTGATATTACAGCAGCAAAAACAACATTAGGAGATGGTGGTGTATTAATGGGCCCTTTTGCCGATGAATGTGCAAGAGTTGCTGGAACATTAGATACCGACCTATCAGGAATTGTATCTGAATTACAACAAACAACGAGCTTTATTGGAAAAGCAGAAGCAGATTATAAAACAGCAGATGCTGCTGCTAACAATACTATTTCTGATAAAACGGGAACTGGTCCAACTTCTACATCCAGTGCCAATGCTATATCTTCTGGAACCATGGTACCATATCAATTTAATGGTAAGAACTTTAATGTTGTTAATACCAAGATTTCATTGGATGATTATACAGCCTATATAAATAAATATAAGATGACACAAAATGGAGGCTTATTAGGAGGAGATTGTATGTTACTTTCTCAATACTATGCAGCCGATATGTTATCAGGAAAATATACATCTAGAAGTGCCATGGCAAACTGCCAAGGTGCACCAGCTCCAAGAATGAATGAAGTAATGTCTACTCCTAATAGAGATGAAGCATTACAATACATGTATAAAGAATTAAATGAAGGACACCCAGTAACATTACAAGCTACCCAAGTTAATACCCAAAAAGATGGTTCAAGACATATTGTTACGGTAGTAGGTTATACATCCGATGTTAAGAGCGCCAGTGATCTAAACAAAGATAATATTCTAGTTTTAGATAATGTAGATGGAAAGATTCAAACATTAGGACAAGCAAGATCTGAAGGTGGACATGATAGAGACTTGTTCGCCCAAGGTGGAAAATACCAAGTAAAAGGACCAACAGAAAAATTCTTAGCAACAATCGCTTAGGAGGGATAATATGCCAGATGTAAATGTAACAGTAAAAGACTATGGTGCATTTAGTAACGCCATTGCAACATCACAATCTTATACATCGCAAATTGATACTGTACAAACAGATGTGAATTCAAGCAAAACCATCTTAAGTGATGGAGGAACCTTAATGGGACCATTTGCTGATGAATGTGCAAGCGTATTAGGAACGATTGGAACAGATTTTTCAGAATTAAAATCTGCTGTTTCAACCATATCTTCATTCGCCAATAAATCCAATGAAGATTATCAAGCAGCCGATAAGAATGCAGAAAATACAGTATCAGACAAAGATACAACGACAACCACTACGACTACAACAACGACGACAACACCAGGGCCTGGATCAAAGAATTGGATTTCAACCCCAACAGATCCAGCTGTTTTAGAAGCAAAAAAGAAATTCTTAGGAGATGTAGACGATCCATCTCTTTATACAGATTACACAGGAAAAACGCCTTTGTTTAATAGATGTAATCAATTAACTCTATTTGATAATAAGACAGGACAAGTATTAAAAGATCAAGACTCTATCACTATGAAACCAGGAGAGACAAGAGTCATCACCGTTAAATTACCAACCGATATGGGTATGATTAAAAATATCACAAGAACGACATCTGATGGAGACTCTGGATATCGTTCAGGAAGAGTTGTTTCCGCACGTTGTGATATTGACCCAGATCCAAACAATATTGAATACGTACGTTTAACAGAAAAAGGATATCATGCTCCAGCTAATATGGATTGGACACATAACAACCATTATGACTGGATTATTACCGCAAGTCATACCGGTTCTGTAACCGCAACTCAAACATGTCAGTGGACTTCAACCAATACACCTGGAAAACGTAATTTAAAAGCCATGATAGACTTGCATGTTAACGTTGTAAATGATGATGAAGAAAATAAAGACGAAACAAAAGCATAGGAGGAAATATGCCAGATATCACTGTAAAAGATTATGGCGTTTTTAGTGATGCCATAAATACAACCAATACTTACACATCACAAATCGATACAGTAGAAACCGATACCAATGCTTGTAAAACAACATTAGGGGATGGTGGCGTTTTAATGGGACCATTTGCAGATGAATGTTCTCAGGTTTTTTCGTCTATAAATGCAAGCTTTTCAGAATTAAAAAGTGTACTACAAACCATTAGTACACAAGCAAATAATACAAGTGATTCTTATCAAAAATCTGATAAAGATGCAAAAGATGCAGTAGCGGATAAAGAAACAATAACAACATCAAAAGTAGCAGTCAATACAACAGGATTAAGTCCAGAAATTGCTGCTAAGAAGAGAGCCTTTGTAGGAGATGTAGATGATGACAGTCAATATACCGTAAGAGAAGGTAATCACCATATTTGGAAAAACCATATGAGATTATTTGACAATACAACTGGAGAAGAAATTCCAGAAGACTCTAAGATTACTCTTCGTAAAGGAGAAACAAGAGTTATTACCGTTAAATTACCAACCAATACCGGTAAGATTAATACGATTGTTAGAACAACAGCCGCAGATACGATTAATAAAGGAGATTATTACTTAGATAAACCAATCACAACTTCTCATAGTGATATTGATCCAAGCGATAACTCAGAATACGTTAACTATATGGGAAAACCACCTCATTGGCCAACCAATCGAAACTTATTACATAATAACTACTATGATTGGGTTATTACAGCGGATAAGGTAGGTACAAAAGAAATATCTACTACCTGTGAATATGAAACAGATGCGTTTAAAGGATTCTACTTTAAAGCGATGGCAGGGATAGATGTTACGATTGTAGATGATAAAAAGAAAGAAGAAGAATCTTAAAATTATTTAATAGTAAAAGATTTCAATTGAAATCTTTTTTTGCTATAATTTTAAAAGGTGATTTTATGTGGATATTAACAACCCTTCTAACATTTATATGTTGGGGTACTGCAGATTTATTTTATAAGATAGGAAATAAACAAGAAGGAGATTATAATCATTTAAAAACAGGTATCATGGTAGGTATCATCATGGGTCTACACGCAACCATCTTTTTACTATTTAACCATACCAGTATTACCGTCATAGATGTTTTAAAATACTTACCAGTATCATTCTTCTATATCACAAGTATGGTAATAGGATATAGAGGATTAAAGTACTTAGAACTATCTATCTCTAGTCCTATACAAAATACAAGTGGAGTCATCACAGCTCTTTTATTATTACTATTCTTTCAAGAACAATTTGCTTATCCATTCTATATCGCAGTAGTATTAATCTTTATAGGAATCATTTCTCTATCTCTGACAGAAATCAAAGAGAATAAAGAGAAAAGAGTAGAATTTAAAAAGAATAATAAATGGAGCAAAGTATTTACCCTTACCATTCTATTCCCATTAGCTTATTGTATCTTAGATGGTGCTGGAACGTTCTTAGATGGAATCTATTTGGATAAATTATCCCTAATCAATGAAGATACTGCATTAGTTGCCTATGAATATACCTTTTTAATCTATGGACTAATTACTTATTTATTCTTA
>CAMIXP010000115.1 GCA_946402785.1 uncultured Caryophanales bacterium
TTGTGAATTTTTCTCCTTTTTTCATTTCCTTGATGGTTACAATCGTTGCGTATGCAAAATCGATTGTTACTTGTTCTTCTTTGAGAGCTTCTTTTTTCCCTCCCCTCATCAAGAAAATTTCTTTAGACCCTTCGATTAATTCTTTTAGTTCCTTCTTGTCTGCAGAGCAAACAATATCTGGTCCCTTTCTATCTTTCGTATCTGTGAAGTGTCTTTCTAAGATGGATGCTCCTAATGCTGTAGCAGCAAGGCATGCATTATTATTAATGGTATGATCAGATAAGCCTATAACCGTATCTGGAAATTCTTTTTCAAGTTCCGTCATGGCTCCTAATCTAACTTGTTCTGGTTTTGTTGGATATAGATTGGTTGTATGAAGTAAAGCAAATGGTACTTTGTACTTTTTTAAAATCTTTACTGTTTTCTTCACACTTTCTATATCATTCATTCCTGTTGAAACAATCATTGGTTTTCCAAATTTTGCAATGTGTTCTACTAAGGGGTAGTTATTACATTCTCCTGAACCAATTTTGAATGCTTGTACATCCATTTTTTGTAGTCTATCGGCTGCAGCTCTTGAGAATGGAGTGCTTAAAAAGATCATTCCTTTTTCTTCTACATATCTTTTTAATTCCATTTCATCTTCTTCTGATAGAGCACTCTTTTTCATAATATCGTAGATTGAAATATCGGCATTTCCAGGAATTACTTTTTTTGCCATATGAGACATTTCATCTTCTACGATATGGGTTTGATGCTTTATGATTTCGCATCCTGCTTCATAGGCGGCATCTACCATTTCTTTCGCGACTTTTAAACTTCCATTATGATTGATTCCAATCTCCGCGATGACTAATGGCGGATAGTCTTTGCCTATCTTCCTATTGCATATTTCAATATACTTACTCATTTCAACACCTCCCTTAAAATATTGCAATCTAGTCGATCAATCAACACAACACCTCCCTCATCATTATTGGATTCCTTATCATCTACTTTGAATCCATATTTGATGTTTAAATTCTTCATAACATCAATGGTGTCTTCATTGTAAGATCCATAAGGAAACGCTAATGATATACATTCTTTATCCAAAAGATGACTTTTTAATAAACTCTCCAAATTGCTTTTTACTTCTTGTGCTTGTTCTTCTTTGGATTGTAAAGCAAGTCTTGGATGTGTTATTGTATGTACTCCAAAGTACATGCCATCTTTTTTCATTTGTTTTAAATTACGAATACTCATATAACTATTGGATACATCTTTATTGATTTTATATTTTCTTTGAAAGTAATGTAGTAAATTGATACGAATATCATTTGGTAATTTATATTGAAGGAGTTGTTTGAATAAAGCTGTTTTTTTACTGTCTAAGTTTTCTTCTACAGAAAACTCTTCTGGTTCCATGTGTTTCTTTTCTAATTGTTTTCTTAAATCATTGAATAAGGTTTCAATGGGATTGTTTTCTAATAACTGATGGATTACTTGAATATCTAGCATCTTTTTATTGTAGGTACAAGATGGAATAAAGAATAATCCAGAACAGTGATATTTTTTTAAAATGGGATATACATACTGATAGTGATCGATTGTTCCATCATCAAAAGTAAGCATAACGGCATCTTCTGGAATTGCTTGATGTTTTTTTACCAAGTTATCTAATTCCTTTAAGGAAATAATATGCTTATTGGTCGTAAGTTTTTGAACGGTCTTATCAAATTCATCTAAATCGAAATGATAATAATTCGAATATGGTTTTACGTAATGGAACATATACACTTTCATTTTTTAATCTCCCTTTCTGCTCGATAGAAATCTTCTATCGTATCAATATCAATATCATATTTTTTATTTATGATGTATGGTACTTCATTTTCATTCAATACACTGTTGGTTGTGAGTGTATGAAGATTGTTGATGTAAATACAGCCAATGATTTTATAAACCATTGGAAAATCCTGACTTCTTACATCACTTGTCACTTTTAAAATCTTTTCTAATTTTCCATCTTGGATGGTTCTCATGAAAAGAGGTTGCTCTTCTGCTTTTACGACTGTAATCAGAGAAGTTTCTTCTTTCATGTATTCTTCAATAGCTCCTTCTAACATTTCTACGGTTCTAATAGGAAATGTTGGTTGAAGTAATACAACAGCATCATAATCATCTAACTTGTTTTCTTTTACTTCATAGAGAATCGCATCTACAATTCTTGCATGATCTCCTGATAATTCTTTTGGTCTTAATCCATTTTTTTTACATCCTAGTTTATGAGCTAATTCTAGGATTTCTTCTGAATCCGTACTTACTAGGATGTCATCGATGTATTTGGATTTCTTTGCGATATCTACACTATAAGTAAATAATGGTTTTCCATTTAATTCTTTTTTATTCTTTCCAATAATTCTTTTGCTTCCGGCTCTTGCAGGAATAAAGGCAAGTATCTTTTTATTTTTGTACATTGTATCTCCTCCTTATCATTTCTTTTTGTTTTTCTGCATAAGGAATACATTCTTTTAGATGTTCTTCAAACCACTTTTTATCGTAGATTTCTGGAGTAAAGTCTTCATAATTTTTATCTGTATATAAAGAAATCGATGGGACCTGAAAATAGAGGGCGCATGCCATCCTATGGGCTCCATCGATTATGTGGCCGGTTTTGTTGACCAGAATTGGTTGGTCAAAGTCAAAACCAAATAACTTAAAATTTTGAATGAGTTCCATGAACTCTTGTTTGTGATCAATCATGTTTCTTGGGATTTGATTATTTCTACTACATCGTATTTGTTGCATCTTGGAGTATAGGTCCCAAACATCTCCACGTCCATTTAAGTACTCATCGATAACAGCCATTCTAAAATAGATGTCGTAACTGTAGTCACAGTCCATCATTGCTCTTTCAAATGTTTTCCATGTATCTGCTTTTTTCACATTAACACCTCCGCTGTCTATCTATGAAATTTGACTTGTAATTTACGTGTCGAATTATCATATTCATTTTTTATTTGACACCCAGCCGACATGGTTGGTTGTTCTTTTGAACCCATTATAGCATGATAGAAATTGAGTTTTATCCCATTATTTTTCAAAAATGCATACTATTTTTTTATATGTAAATTTCGAGAAAATTGACACTTTACAAAAATTAGGCACCTTGTTTTATTTAATACAAATGTCTATGATTTCTTTTATTTATAATGGTTTCCTATGATTTTATCTTTTAAAAAACATAGGTCTATTTTCTAAAAAAGGCAATTTTTATGGTATAAGTCATATTTATATTAATTGCACATTTATATAAGTTTTATACATATTTGCCCTATTTTAGCCTTATTTTTCAATATACCAAAAAGAGAGTCATGGGCGCGCTCTTATCGCGCACTCTGACTCTCTTCAACTTTTTTTATTATTAAATTGTCTATTTTTATGAGACATTTTTTCATTTCTGTACCTCCTTTTAAAAAGGTTCGCACTTAGAAGTTAATTTTTTTAATATTACCAAAATATAGATAACCATGTCAATATGTTTTT
>CAMIXP010000116.1 GCA_946402785.1 uncultured Caryophanales bacterium
TGATTGGCGCCATAGTATCATTTTCTGGTTGTAGTCGGAAGTAACCATCTTCTTTATAGAATGTTTTAACGGTTACTTCATTGTTATCATTCATGGCAACAACGGTATCACCGTTTCTTGCGGTATTTTGTCTTTCTACAATTAAGATATCTCCGTCATAGATTCCTACATTGATCATAGATTCACCACTTACCTTTAAGGTAAATACTTCATCATGATTGGTAATTAAGTTCGCAGGTAGGGAGAATAATTCATCTGGTGTTTCAATAGCCTCGATTGGAGAACCCGCGGTTACTTTACCAAGTAGGGGAACATCTATAATCTTGTCGTCTTTTTCTAAATATTCATTTGGAACTAAAATTTCCAATGTTCTATTTTTATTATCGTCTTTTTTAATATATCCCTTTTCTTCTAATTGCTTTAGGTGAAAATGGATGGTTGCAGGAGAAGAAAGATTTGCTTCTTTTCCAATCTCTCTAACAGTAGGTGGGTAACCATTCTTTGCGATTAATTTCTTTAATATATCTAATATAATCTTTTGCTTTCCTGTTAGTTTTTCCATACTATCACTTCCTTATAAAGACAGTTTAACATGTCTTTTGTCAAATGTCAAACAAATGTTTTAATTTTATGTTGACAAGAACAATTGTTCGATATACAATTGACTTGTAATGATGAAAGGAGAAGTGATGGATATGACAAAATCAATTCGAAAAGGACTTAAGACAGGACTTATCATTTTAGCAATCTATCTTGTATTTGTTTTATATTTACTTTTCGTAAGTGATCGTGTTGAGAAACTTGATAATCGTTCTTACGAGGAACAAATGCAAAATACCTTAAAAATTGGTAAGTAAGTATGTTATACTAAATGCAGGTGATAAAAATGAAAAAGATCATTTTAGTAGACGGTAATAATTTATTATTTAGAAGTTTTTATGCAACTGCATATCAAGGTGTTATCATGAGAAATTCGAAGGGCTTTCCTACGAATGCTTTATATGGTTTTATTAATATGATGAATAAAATCATTAAAGAAGAAGCACCAAGTTATATTATGGTTGCTTTTGATAAAGGAAAGACCTTCCGACATGATAAGTATGCGGATTATAAAGCTGGAAGAATGGCTATGCCTGATGAATTAAAATTACAATTTCCAGAAGCTAAAAAAGTATTAGATACAATGGGAATCAAACATTTTGAAATTGATAACTATGAAGCCGATGATATTATTGGTACTCTTGCGAAGAGAGTGGATCAAGAAGATGAATTTATCGGAACGATTATTAGTAGTGATAAAGATTTACTACAATTAATCAGTGATGAAGTAGTTGTGAAATTATTAAAACAAAATGATTCTATTATGATGACCAAAGAAGAATTCCGTAAGACTTATCAAACAGACCCAATTCATATGGTAGATTTAAAAGCATTAATGGGAGACTCTAGCGACAATATTCCTGGTGTTAAGGGAATTGGTGAAAAGACTGCTATGAGTTTAATATCGAAATATGGATCTTTGGATGGTGTCTATGAACACATTGATGACATTTCTGGTAAAACAAAAGAGAAATTAGAAAATGATAAAGACAGTGCTTACAAAAGTTTTGATTTAGCCACAATCTACCGAGACGTTCCAATTGATTTTCAATTAGAAGATTGTAAGTATATGGGTTATAAACCAATGGAGTTTAAAAAAGAATTAGAAGAACTTGAATTTTATTCTCTATTGAAGAAGATTGATTTCTCTGGTGTAACAGAAGAGGAAGAAGAAGAGAAGAAAGAAGAAGAAAAAATGAAGATAGGTGATCTTTCTGAGTATTCAGGAAAAGACTTTGCTTTCTATTTAGAAACAAGGGGATCTATCTATAGTAAGAGTACAATCTTGGGTATGGGAATCTATGATGGGGAGAAGGGATACTATATTCCAGGAGAGGAAATTATCCAGAATAAGAGCTTATTTGAGTCGGATTGTTCTAAATATACATATGATTTCAAAAGATGTATGGTTGTATGTCATGATTTAGATTTTAAAAATGTATCGTTTGATACGATGATTGCTGCTTATTTATTGGATTATATTGTAAAAGATGATATTAGTTTTGTAGCGAGAAGTTTTGATGTAGAGATACCGGATTATGAAACCTTATATGGTACAGATAAGAGACCTAAAGAGGTAGATGATGATACTTTAAAAGAAGTATGTTGTGAAAAAGCCAAATTTATCTATGATACAAGAGAACGATTACTAAAGGAATTAGAAGAAAATGAAGAGATGGATTTATTCACAAAGATTGAAATGCCTTTGGTACGTGTTCTTGCAGATATGGAACTTACTGGTATTCGTGTTGATCGAGACTATTTAAAAGAGGTTGAGGTTGAATTAGATGGACAAATGAAAGCTGTTGAGCAAGAGATTTATCAGCTTGCTGGAGAAGAGTTTAATATTATGTCTCCTGCTCAACTTGCGAAAGTATTATTTGTTGACTTAGGAATAAAATATCCTAAGAAAGTAAAAGATGAGAAGTATTCTACGAGTAAGGAAATACTTGATAAAATTGTTACTCTTCATCCGATTGTTGAGAAAGTGTTAGAATATCGTACTTTATCGAAGCTATATACTAATTATGCGGTAGGACTTCAAAATGAGATTCGAGAAGATGGAAGAATTCATACGATCTTCACACAGACCTTAACGCGTACAGGAAGACTTTCTAGTATTGAACCAAATCTACAGAATATTCCTGCGAGAAGTGATTATTCTCGATTAATTCGTAAGGCTTTCTTACCGGATGAGGATTCTGTCTTATTATCGAGTGATTATTCTCAAGTTGAACTTCGTATCTTTGCTCATATGAGTCATGAAAAAAATTTAATTCAAGCTTTTATTGATGGAGCCGACATTCATGCGAAGACTGCTAGTGATATCTTCCATGTACCAATGGAAGAAGTTACGAAGGACATGAGAAGAAATGCAAAGGCTGTTAACTTTGGTATCTTATATGGTATTAGTGGATTTGGATTATCAGAGGACTTAGGAGTCGATATTATGACGGCTAAGGACTTTATTGATAATTATTTAGAAACATATCCTGGTATTCAAGATTATATGGAAGAGGCAAAAGCCAATGCTTATAAATATGGATATGTTAAAACTCTTATGAATCGTAAGAGAGTGATTGAAGAATTAAATAATAAAAATTATATTATTCGTAGTAGTGGAGAGAGAATGGCTCTTAATACTCCTATTCAAGGAACAGCAGCGGATATCTTGAAAAAAGCCATGGTTGAAATCTATGATGAATTTGAAAAACGTGGATTCAAGAGTAAGATGCTCATTCAAGTACACGATGAATTGGTATTCAATGTACTCAATTCTGAGTTAGAAGAAGTAAAAGAAGTTGTTCGAAACATTATGGAAAATACGTTTCCATTGGATGCTCCTTTAAAAGTAGATATTGAAACGGGCCATAACTGGTACGA
>CAMIXP010000117.1 GCA_946402785.1 uncultured Caryophanales bacterium
TGGATGCTATCACAAAACAGAGAAAAAGATAAAGAAAAGATTAAAATCATACAAAGATTTTTAAAGAATCAAAGATAAAATGGAAGAAAGCATCATTTTATCTTTTTTTCAAGTCTAGAAAAGTTTATAATAATAATGTATAAAGAATATGGAGGGATGAAAATGAATGGAGTATGTGGAGCTAATTGTAGTGAATGTGTGAACTATCAAAATCAAACTTGTCAAGGATGTCAGAATACCAATGCATGTCCTTTTGGAAAGAAATGTTGGATTGCTAGCTATATCGAAATGAATGGTATGGAACAATTCGAACAATTTGAGGATCAATTGTTAGAAGAAATCAATTCCTTCAATATTGCAGGTATGCCTACTGTTGAGGATTTATTTCCACTACATGGTGCTTTTGTGAATTTAGAGTATCCTTTACCAAATGGAGAGAAAGCTCATTTCCTACAAAACTTAGATACCTATTTAGGAAATCAATTAGAATGTGATTTTAATGATGATGAAATTCAAAGATATTATGGGGTTGTTGCGAATATGAATTTTATTCTTATATGCGAATATGGAGAAGATGGTAGAAATCCTGAGCTTATCGTCTATAAGAAAAGATAGGTGATTGAATGAATTCTGTAAGAGAAGATTTAAAAAAATATATAGAAGAGAATGTTTTTCCTCAATACGCTAAAAATGAAAAAGCTCATAATCTTGAGCATATTCTTGCAGTCATTGAAAGAAGTTTTCATTTAGTAGAGGAAAATCAATTAGAAGTGAATCCAGATATCGTTTATACGGTAGCTGCTTATCATGATATTGGTCATCATATTGACCCTAAAAATCATGAGAAAATTAGTGCTGATATGATGGTGCAAGATGAAGGATTAAAAGATTTCTTTGATGAGGAAGAATTAAAAACAATTCAAGAAGCAATTGAAGATCATCGAGCTTCTTCCGATCATGAACCTAGAAGTATCTATGGAAAAATTGTTTCTTCTGCTGATCGTAATCATACTGTAAATGATTGCTTAAAAAGAACGTATTACTATGGGAAAAAGTTAAATCCAGAGGCAACGGATGATGAGTTATTTGCAAGAGCTTATGATGTTCTTGTGGATAAATTTGGAGAAAATGGATATGCAAAACATTACTTTAAAGACCAAAATTATGATACTTTCTTACGAGAATTAAGAGATTTATTAAAGAATAAAGATTTATTTATTGAAACACAAAGAAAATACATAGAACAATTAAAAGAAGGGGATTCAAATGAATAAAGATTATATTAAGGGATTATTTGATATGGCTTCTTTTGGACTAGGTTATTCTTATTCTAAGATTAACTTTTTACCAAAAGAAGGGTATTCTGAACAGTTTCAATATTTATATGATATTAAACAAGATATTTCTTTTCAAAAAATAGATTTTGATTTAAAGTCTTTTGCGGAAAATGTCTTTCAATTAAATGATGAGGCTGTTAAGACATTTATTTATTTTCTAACAAAACAATTAGGAGAATGTAGTGCTATTTATACGATAGAAGATGGGAATGTTATTGATCGTGTTGAAAAGAATAGTACCTTTTATATCGTAGATGATATATTCTTTTTAGTGTTTCCTGAGGTAATTCTTTCCATTGTGATTGGAAATAATGAATAGTTTATAAAATGATATTTTAAAATAGATACTTATATGATAATATATATGTGATTTGGAGAGATCATTATGAAAAAGAATGAAATTCAAAATGTTGTTAAAAATAAGGGGAAAGTTACTCCGAAAAAGAATTCTTCTAAGAAGAGTACTACTCGAAGTAAATCAACTTCTACTAAGAAAAAGCAACCTAAGAATGTAACTATTAAAAAGATAGAAGAAAAGAAAATAGAGGAAGAAGTAGTAGAAGTAAAAGAAGAAGAAAAAGTAGAGGTAGTAGCACCTGTTAAAGAAGAAAAACTTGAAGAATATGAAATGGAAGATATCAGAGTTCCTTTTTCTGTTCATCTTACAAGGTTCTTTATGAAATTAGGAATTGTTGTAGGAGCGCTTATTTTACTTTTATTATTATTCTTAACTCTTACGGAATATAGACCTGATTCCAAAGAAGAAGTTGCCGTACAAGGAGAAGTTCATCGTTCTTTAGCAATGGATGATGGATTTACTGTAATGACTTGGAATGTTGGATATGGAGCTTTAGGAGATAATGCTGATTTCTTTATGGATGGAGGTAAGATGGTTCAAACGGCCGATCGTAATCGTGTTAATAAGAATCTTTATTCTATCCGTAGTAAAATTGATGAAATTAGACCAAGTTTCTTATTCTTACAAGAAGTCGATCAAAACTCTAAAAGAGCGAATCATGTAGATGAGTATTCAGTATTTATTCATCATTTATCTAATTATCAATCATCTTATGCTTTAAACTTTAATGTACTTTATTTACCTTATCCAATTCCTATGATTGGAAATGTTAAATCTGGAATTGCTTCTTTTTCTAAGTTTCGAATGGAATCTTCTGAAAGAATTCAATTACCAGTACCATTTATATGGCCTGTTAGTACAGCTAATTTAAAACGATGTGTTTTGGTTTCTCGTATTCCAATTGATAATACAGAAAAAGAACTTGTTATTATGAATGTTCATTTAGAGGCATATGATAATGGGAAAGGAAAAGAAAAACAAACAAAAGAATTATTACGATTAATGAGAAAAGAAACGAAAAAAGGAAATTATGTGATTGTTGGAGGAGACTTTAATCAAGTATTCTCTAGTATTGATGAGGAAAAGATCAAAGTAAAAGATGGATTATGGGAACCTGGTAAGATTGATATTGATGCCTTTGGAGAAGGATGGCAATTCTATATGGATACGAATGTTCCTACTTGTAGAAGTCTTGATAAACCATATGTAGGAGAAGATAAAGATAAATTCCAATATTATTACATTGATGGATTTATTGTTTCTGATAATATTCATGTAGAAAGTGTAGAGACAAAAGACTTTGGATTTGTATCATCTGACCATAATCCAGTCCTTTTAAAAGCAAATTTTGTTACTGAGCAAGGTTAAAGCCTTGCTTTTCTTTTGACTTTTTAACCCTTTTGTGTTATAATATAGAACGCAATTTGAAAAGGGGTTATTTTTATGAAAAAGAATTATAGTAGAAATCCATATTCCTATAATCCAGATTATGTAGGAAATGGATATTATTATAACTATAACAATAAAAATGTGAAAAAGTTGAATATACGTAATCGTGCATTAGCTATTATGCTTGCGGGTGCAATTGGATTTGGTGTTTATTGCCTTGTCCATAAAGATGATAGAGTACCTGAACCAGTTATTAATAATAACTATATTGAGAGTGTATTAGATAACATGGATCCAAATCATGAGGTTAGAAATGGGGGAGTTGTAACTCCTGTTCC
>CAMIXP010000118.1 GCA_946402785.1 uncultured Caryophanales bacterium
TTCACGGTTATTGATGTATTTGGTTGAATATAATTCTACTTCTTCTTTATCAGAATCTGATAAATAAGAAATATCTTTTTGAATACTAGGAAGAGAATCTTGATTAAATCCTAATACAAATACATATTCATCTTCTTCAAATGGCCTATCTTTTAAATCAAGAATGGTAATCGCTTCTTCATAATGAGTATTTGGTAAATACGTATTTTTTAGACAATCTATAAGTATTTCTTGTTTCGTAGAATCCTCTTCTAACTCTACTAAATCCCCTAAGATTCGACAAATACTCTTCGTAATTGGATCTTTACTTTCTAAATCAAGTTCTCCTGTTTTTAAATAGTTTTGTACGATAGTTGTTGAATAAATAGAATTTCGATAGGAAATTTCTATTGGAATTCCATAATAAGAAAATAATTTATCAAGGACAAAATAATAATCTTCTGATACATTACAAATAAATATTTTGGATAAAGGAATTCCCTTTTGAAGAAGTTTTCTGATTTCTACACAGACAAAATGAACTTCTTCTTCTAACGTATCAAATCGGTATACAGGAAAGTTTAAAGATACTTCTGGTACTTCTACTTTCCCAAGTACTTTTTCTTGGTACTGATTGAGATCAAATACATGTTTGAAACTTAGCTTTTTGCTTGGAAGAGACACTTGAAAAGGTTGAGAGAAAAATAATAATTCTTTTTCTTGTAATTCTTTTTTTAAATCTCTTAAAAAGATAAGTTTTTTATTATGATAATCTTTATCTTCTATAAAAGTTAAATTACTTAAATATTCTTTCGCAATAGATACAGGACAGTTATATTTCTTCATAATATAAGAAATTGTTTGATAATCATAAGAAAAGAAATACTCTGAAAAGAATTCATGAGGAGTCATGAATTTTTGATTCTTGATTTCATTTTGATTACTTTCTTTATATAAAATCTGCTTCTTGAAAGCACTTGGACAAATGATTAATTCTTCCATATCCATCACCATTATCATTATATCAAATAAAAAAGACTATTTTAATAGTCTTTTAATTTTTAGGAATCGTAATCACAGGTCGAATAGAAATATTCGTATTATGAACCAAATGACTTTCAACACTTGGTTTTCCACTTTGATTCGTAATCGTATGAGCTTCCAAAATATAGTTAGAACCTGGTGTTGCGTTAGAAGTCATCGTCCAGTAAGAATCTCCATTTTTAGAATGATCCACTAACCAAGTCGCAAGACCATTCGCATCTCCCAAAGGACCAATCTCTTCAAGAGTAATTAATCTTGCACGGAAAGTAGTTCCTTCAAAATCCCAAGTATCTTCCATGCCTGTAATCTCGGAGTCGTTAGAAGCCAACGGAGGAATATGATAAATAATAGAACCCTTGCCGTGGTTAATCTTTAATATTTGATATCCTGGAGTTTTCTTACAATCATAATCTTGCATGATAATTGTTTTTTCATCACAAACACCGGTATAAGTTAAATAACCAAAATCTTCATAAGAATAATTTTCAATGATAGGTACATGAGACCAAGTTCTAGTCGCAACATTTAATTCATATAAAGCTTTTTGAGGTCCTTTAAAATTAATCATTTCATCATGCCAATCTACATGGATAAAGTCATCTGCCATCATATAAGTAGCTTCTGTATCAGTATTCGATATTAAATAAAAGTCATAGGCTTC
Organism: uncultured Caryophanales bacterium; assembly: GCA_946402785.1. Taxonomy (GTDB): domain Bacteria; phylum Bacillota_I; class Bacilli_A; order RF39; family UBA660; genus UBA3789. Next base: position 1,685 of record CAMIXP010000118.1, read on the forward strand.
TTCTGGACTAACCGGTATTTTCACTTTAATACCATTTAAAATATCTTTGTTAGAACAAACATTTCCTAATTTTAAACATTCTACATCTACCATAAATTGTGTCTTAACAGGTGCTTTATATTCAAAAATAGAATATTTTTTGGTATAAAGAAAACCTAAAAAGAATAGAAAGATAAATAAGACAGCTGCGAGTACTAATAAAGAATTGGTTTGTTTTGATATTTCTTTTGCATTGATTTTTCTTTTTTTAATCTTTGTCTTTGCCATACATATCACCTACTTTATACAGTCCAAGGATGGACAACTACCCGTACAGAATGCATAAGAAGATCCATTACATTTCATAGTAGACCAAGAAGAATACGTAGATTCTTTTCCATTCTTCCATTTAACCGTAATATCACAACTTGGATTACAATTCGCAGATATCATCCAGTTATTTACTTTTTGACCTCCGGATACATCCTCAATGTCACATTGTCCATTGCTTTGGAAGTATACCGTATCACCTTTACGATAACTCATATACATACCACAAGCATCTAATTTTTTCTTATCATCTCTACAAGCTCTTGTTTGGCAAGATTCTACTTTAACACCACAGTATTCTCCTGTGTAATTTGAATATTGGTAAACACTTCTCGTACCAACTCCACAAGAAGCACTACAACGAGAAGGTTGTTCGGTTACACTTTCACAACAATCGAATTGGTTACAAGGAGATCCTCCTGTCTCTTCTTCAACACATGCTTCTCCACTATAGATAGAATCTTTGTGACGATTTAGGCTTCCCGTTCCACAAACTTTACTACAAGTTTTACCATCAATCCAATCCGTTGTTTGACTACAACATGCAGGAACAACAATTCCTCCACTACAATCAGCACTAGCTGTATTACCAGCTTGATCAACAATTTGAATAGAACCATTGGCTTGTCTCATATCTTTCTTACAAGTTAAACTAATCGTATTTAACTCTTGGAAGTTAGAATCATCTAATCGGTAAGAAGTAGATTTAATACCACTAGAAGATCCATTGATAGTTGGATCATAAGAAGTATTTTCAATATGCATATCATTTACTTGATTGCTTTGATAACTTCCAGCAACATTACAAGAGGCAACTGGAGCAGTTTTATCAATTCGAACCGTATAATGATCAAAACAGTCTCCTGAGTTTCCTGCTTGATCATAAACTCTTGCATTGGAATTATTTTCATACGTGAAAGATACTTCTGCATTGATATCTTGATCATAAATACTTGGTGTCACTGTTCGACATCCACTCTTACCTTTCGTACCACTATCACTACAAATAGGTGTAATCACAACCGTTTTATTAACCCATTTACCAGATTTATATGTATTTCCTTTCGAATTGTTTAATGTAATCTTAGAAGTACATACAGGTTGTGTATAGTCTATTTTAACTGTTTGATTAATTGGACACTCTTCACTTTCATTTCCTGCTAAATCAGATACTTTACCACCAGAGTCTCCAATACCGGCAGCTCCAGCAATCGTTGTATCCATTTCGGTATCATAGGTGAAAGATTTTTCTTTTCCATCACATCCACTAGATACACCTTCATAAGTTGCATCTTCACAAACTTGAGAAACAACTGCGGTCTTTCCAATTCCTAACCAACCTTCTTCCGTTGGTCCTCCTTGTGGATATTCAATCTTTGTTGTACAAGTTGGAACCGTATGATCTACTTT
>CAMIXP010000119.1 GCA_946402785.1 uncultured Caryophanales bacterium
ACATCTTTAATTTCACTTGTCTTTTTCAAATAAGTATCAATCTTTTGACGACCCTTTGGTCTTTCTTTAATGGTTGAAACATCCATATCTCCAAAGATTGTCAAAGCATAAGTTCTAGGGATAGGAGTTGCACTCATATATAAAACATCTGGTTTAATACCCTTATTTTGTAAGTTTGCTCTTTGATGAACTCCAAAACGATGTTGTTCATCCGTAATAACTAAACCTAAATTCTGATACTCTACTTCATCTTGGATCAAAGCATGGGTACCAATAACCATATGAATCGTACCTTCTTTTAATCCCTTATAAATATCATTCTTTTCTTTCTTAGGAGTAGATCCCGTAAGTAAAGCAATCTTTACATGAGTACCTTTTAAGAATTCAGTTAAATTATTATAGTGTTGCATCGCAAGAATTTCTGTTGGAGCCATCAAAGCGCTTTGATAACCACTTAAATAGTTAGCATACATTCCCGTAAACGCAACAACTGTCTTTCCAGAGCCAACATCACCTTGTAATAAACGATTCATTCGATGAGGAGCCTCTAAGTCTCCTACAATCTCATCAATGGCTTTTACTTGGTCACCTGTAAGTTTAAATGGAATCTTTTGAATAAATTGATTTAACTGATCACGATCAATTACTCTTTCTAAACCATTATTCTTTTTCTTATTCATTTGTTTTAAATAATTAATCTTAAACATAAATTCAAATAATTCTTCATATTTTAAACGAATCGTTACTTCTTTTAACTTCTCCATCGTACTTGGATTATGAATGACATTTAAAGAAGTCTTTTTATTTAAGAAATTATATTTTTTAATATATTCTTCTGGAATATTATCAATAGCTTCTTTTCCATACATAAGAAGTGCCATATTAATATAAGTAGACATATTCTTATTCGTAAGTCCACTAGTACAATGATATACTGGTTCAATTTTCATACTATTAGATAATAATTCCATTTTAATATCACTAGCCGTAATAACATTCTTTGTCTTATCTAATTTACCAATAACCGTAATTCCTGTACCAACACTTAATTGGCTCTTTAAAAAAGCTCTATTAAAGATAGAAACACCTACAACACCAGATTGTGTCACAAGTCTAAAATTCATTTTATTTAATCCAGCTTTAAATCTCATTAAGATAGGAACACTTTCTACTTTTCCATCGATAATGATCTTTTCTCCATCCCCTACTTTTGATAAATCATTACGTTCTAATAAATCATATCGAAAAGGATAATGAGTAAGTAAATCATCGATAGTATAAATTCCTATTTTATTTAATAAAGAAAGAGATTTGGGCCCTATACCCTTAACATCTTTTAACTCTGCCATAGAATCACTTCCTTATTTATACAAATTACTTGCATCTCTTGGCATATTATACCACAACTACCCTATTTTTGAAAGAAAAAAACCAACAATATAAATTATATTTATAATGTGAGTATATCGTTATAAATCAACGCTTTGACAGGTATTATAAAAATGAAAAAAAGTGATTTTTTTTAACAAAAATGATTGACAAAAAAGTACTTTTAGATTAGGATAGGAATCACCAATTCGGAATTAGGCGAATTGGTCGCTAGTATCACACTAGCCAACCCCTTTTTATTCTTTTTGGAGGCTGCCCTCAGGGGGTGCAGCCTCTTAGTATGAAAAGCAAAAAGAGATGTGGCCGACATCTCTTTTTTTGTTTCTATTTTTTAAATACTCTTTTGAGCAATTTATAATGGTAGACATATCCTTTTTTGAAAAGAAAAAGGCTTCCCTATATCATGTAATATAGAACAAGCCTAATTTCAAAATCTTAGGAGAAAGAGAAATACCCAAAACAGTATTTCCTCTAAACTCATTAACGACCATCCATTACCATATTAATAACAGCCATAAATCCATATCCAAAGAAGAAAGCTGCGATTAATAATAGAATATATAAAAATAAATCTTTAAATAAACCTTCTGTTAAATAGTAAGCCATTAAGATAACTGCAATCACAATACCAATTCTTCGAAACCAAGTCCAAAAGAATGTTAAGAAGTCCATAAGACCTTCATTCGCAAGAATTCCACTCTCTTCTTCTTTATGCTTCGTAGTTGTTGTTGTCGTTTTTTTAGTAACTGTTTTTGTTGTTTTAACTTCTTCTACGTCATCATCGTCATCATCATCTTCCACTACAACATTGTTTGCCTTATTAAATTCTTCATAACTTACATCACTTAAATCTGATTCAATCGATTGATTCATTAAGAAAGAATCTCCCTCTTCTTCAAAATAATCATCAATAATTTCAAAATCATTTTTATTTTTTTTATGTTTTTTCATAAAACCTACCCTCTTCAGTTGCTATTTATTATAACATAGAATCGAAAAAAAGAAAAGAAAAAAGACCAAATGGTCTTTTTATAACTCTTTAGCGGATTCTTTCATTTCCACAACTTTTGGATGGATTTCTGAATGATCTACAAATTGATCACTCAAATTACGAATCGCATCGACCTTTTTAATAGCTTGTATCCATTTTTCTGGAATATTCTCTACTCCATACATAACTCCAGCCATAGAACCAGTAATAGCTCCCACAGTATCTGTATCATCTCCTAGATTAATTGCTTTCGTGACAGCTTCTTGATAGTTTTCTGAATTAAAGGATGCCCAAATAGCAGCTTCTAAAGAATCCACAACATATCCAGATCCCGATATTTCTCTTTGAGGTTCTACGATAATAGATCCATCTAAAATTCGATGGTATGCATCTACAGCTTCCTGTGGATAATATTGACTATAATCATTTTGCTGAAGAAGATAGTAAGCATAATAACGATCTTCTCCATCTAGCAAATATCCTAAATAATCACAATAGATTTTACAACCCAATTGAGAAATAGGATGTGAATGAGTAAGACAAGATACATCATTAACTAGTTTTGTTGCCTCAGCCTCATCCAAATGATTCTTCCAAATATAATAAGCAACAGGAAACATTCTCATAAGAGAACCATTACCATTGTTATAGTTATAGCCTCTTCCACAATGAACAGGATCTTTTCCAACAGAATATTCATCTAAAGCTGCTAAAACCGTATTTCCAACATCAAAAACTTTATCAGTTGCAGTATAATCGCCTCTTTTCAACCACATCGTAAAGCGTTTCATAATATCATCATAATCAAAGGAATCATTTTGAATCATCGAATCCATCGTCGCAAGTGTCATAGAAGTATCATCGCTCCATGTACCCATAGGCATATGATGAGTTCCATATTCTGTCATATCAGTAAAAGGAGTTTGTCTCATTTGCTCACGTGTTTTAAATTCAAAAGGAACACCCAAAGCATCTCCGACAACGAAT
>CAMIXP010000120.1 GCA_946402785.1 uncultured Caryophanales bacterium
CTGAACAAGAGACATTGGATAATAGTTTCTTAGAGGGTAGAGTTGAGAAGAAAGATAATAAGAAAAAGAAAGAAAAGAAGAGTAAAGAAAAACCAGTTGAATTAAAAGAAGAAAATAAAGAAGATCTATTAACAAAAATATCTTTTCTACGAAAAGTTTTACTTACTATTTCTGGTGTATGTGCTCTTATCTTAATTGTTTTCTATGTATCTCATTTTGCATATAATAAGATATCTCATTTTGTAAATACGATGAAGAATCGTGTTACGGTTGTGGATAAGAAATCTTCTAATGTAATGGATGATAATTATTTATTTGTAGGTGGTTTTCATACACAGCAATTTTCTTTTTCAGAATTTGGTTTAGATTATCATTATGTGAATGTTAGTAGAAGTGATTTAACGACTCACATGCTACTAGATAATATGAAAGAAATGGTTTATGATTATAACCCTTCTGTTATTTTCTTAGAACTTGGAATTGTCGATTTGAATCAAGGAATATCAGAAGATGAGTTTATGAGTAATTATGATCAAATTATTGATTCTATTCAAAGTAATCGACCAAACGCTATTATTTTTATTGAGTCTATTTATCCTATTAATGATCATGTGGATGGATATAATGGTCGTTTGAATCAGAATATTTCTAATGAGAAAATTATGCTTGTAAATGCTAAACTAAAAAAACTAGCGAAGGAAAAAAAGGTTCGCTATTTAGATATTCATTCCACATTTAATAAAAGAGGAGAATTAAATTCTAATTATACAAATGATGGTGTTACTTTAAATCATGATGGTTATGTAGAATTATATAATGAAATAAATAGAGTAGTAGGATGATGTATATGAAAGATAGGATAATGGAAAATAAAATTCAATTTATTGTACTATGTGGTATTTTCCTTTTTCTTATCTTTTTTTATGTGGTTTTATATTTCTTAAACCATGATATTATTCAAAAGTATGATGAAGTATTTTTACCAAGTATTTATTTAGATGATTATGATATGTCTAATTATCGTTATGATGAATTAGATACGGTACTTGAAAAGAAAAAAGATCGTATGATGAATAAAAAGATTGTATTTATTTCTAGAGATAAAGAAGTGGCTTTCACATTAGGTGAAATTGGACTTGTGATCGATAAAGAAAGGACATTAGATACAGTGGATTCTTTCCAAGATCATTTATCTTATCCGAAAAAGATTTGGTATATTAATGGTCATAATTCTATGAAAGAATTTCATTTCTATTATTCTTTAGATGATGCGTCTTTTCAAACTTTTTTTCAAAAATTATCTGAGCAAGCTAATATAGCTCCTATTAATGGACACTTTGATACGAGTGAAGGGGTTCGATATGTACCAGGTGTTAGTGGTTTCCAATTAAATTATGAGAAGAACAAAGAAATTATTGAAGACTATTTTAATGGTAACTATGATCTTAGTGATATGCGAATTGAATTAGTTGGTGATGAAGTAGCAGCTTATACAGATGAAAGATATATTGGAATAGATACGCTTGCTTCTTCTTTTGTGACAGAATATGATACTTGGGTTACATTACGTGCACAAAACTTAAGAACCGGTGTTAGTTATATTAATGGTGCTATTGTAGAACCTGGAGAGGTATTCTCTTTCTTCAAGTATGCAGGTCCTTACAATAAAGCAGGATATGTTTTCTATTATGAATTCGTTGGAAATGGAGTTTGTCAGGTTGCGACGACTACTTATGATGCAGCATTACTAGGAGGACATGATATTGTGACTCGTACTCCTCATAAGAAAAAGAGTGTTTATGTTGATGGAGGATTAGATGCGACAGTTGCGTCTGCTAATGATGGTAGTTGGAATACGGATATGAAATTCCGAAATACGTATGATTATCCAATTTATATAAAAGCCTATGATACTTATGGAGAAATCCATGTAGAATTTTGGTCTCATAAAGATGCGAAAAAGGGTAAAACATATTCTCTTGAATCTGTTTGGTTAGGTGGTAGAGGATATCGATCTTTTAGACATGTATATCAAGATGGGGTAGAGGTTGATACACAGGTGATTGCGACGACTTGGTATCCAGAAGATTAGGTTTCTAATCTTCTTTTTTTGTTTTTACTAAATTGTGATATACTAATGGCGAAAGGTTGTGTGTACTTTGAGAAGAAGAAATAAAGGTGAAGAGTATCATACAGGAAAAACAACAGACTTAAGAAATGTCATTGCGGAAATTCAAAAAGTAGATCAAGAAACAGCTGATTTAAGTGGTGTCGTTCAAGAGGCACAAAATGTGGATCGTAGAATGACGGAAAGAAGAGATAGTGTCGCTACTTGTAGAGTCTTATTCTATACTGTTTTTGATAAGATTTTTTTGATTTGTCTCTTCTTAGGTTTTATTGTATGTACTTATTTGAATTTTAGGGGAAATATATTTAGTGGTACTTACGGCTATTGGAGAAGAATCTTCTATGAATTGGGTATTATTCTTAGTTTTGGAATTCTTTCTTTTCTGTTCAACTGGATTTATAACTGTATTGTGAAAACAATGTTATGTGTTACTCCTCATATGATTTATAAAGAGAGCTATTTTCCATTTTGGAGAAAGGAAGTATCCATTCCTCTCTCTCATGTAACATCTATATCAACGGTTACGTTCTTATGGATTTTTCGAAGTGTAATCATTCATCGATATCATCAATTCCCACTTATTTTCTTTACTTGGAATCATGATAAGTTTAAAAATAAAGTAGATGAATTATTAGGAAATGATGTTTATTTTGCGAATGCTTATCAAAATAGAGGTATTTTTCAGAGAAGGGATCTTCCTTTTATCAAGTGGATTTTTATCCTATTATGTATGTTTTTATTAGTATTGGGGATTGTTCATTTATTTGGATATTTATTTAGTACAGAAAGAAGCATTTCAGGTACTTATAAAAATGGAAATCAATATATTCAATTACGTGTGAATAAAACTTGTGATATGAAAGTGAATCGTATTCATGATTTAATTAATTGTAGTTGGGAATATGATGATGAACATCAAACAATTGAACTTGAATATGAATATACAAAGAATAATTATTTTGGAAATGAATATACAAAAAAAGATACGATGTCTGTATCATATAAAGAGGATTCTATTACCTTTAATGGTGTTGAATATAAAAAGAGTTAAGAGAGTTTTCTCTCTTTTTCATTTGTTGTAATTTTTGGGAAAATACAGTATAATTACCTTAGTATAGGAGGAATTCATATGAATGAAAATAACACAGAAGAGAAACGCTTTTTTTCATGCCCTAGATGTGGAAATGAAGTAAATATGGAGTCTAGATATTGCATGAAATGTGGTTAT
>CAMIXP010000121.1 GCA_946402785.1 uncultured Caryophanales bacterium
CAGATGTCTATAACAATATCAATCGTTTTAAAGCATTAGGTATGTATTCAGATTATGGGTTATATGAATCTTATGATTATGATAATAAAGGAGTCGTTAAATCTTACTTTGCTCACCATCAAGGAATGAGTTTATTAGGAATTACGAACTACTTAAAACATGGAGTTATTAGAGATTATTTCCATACCAATATCAATATCAAAACATTTGAATTATTACTAAAAGAAAAAGTTCAAATCAAAGCAAGTATTGATTTAAAAATGGCAGGATATAAGAAATATAACTATACAAAAGAGAAGATTGAAAACGATATTCGTTATTTCAACAAGATTCAAAATCTTCCAGAAATGTCTGTATTATCCAATAAGAAGTACTCTTTAATCATGAACGATCGAGGAGATGGCTTCTCAAGATATCGTACAACGCAATTAAACCGTTATCGTAAGATTACAGAACAAGAATATGGTGTCTTCTTATTTGCAAAAGATGAAAAGACAAATTATGTATGGAGTAATACGTATGCTCCAATGAACGTAAAACCAGAAAAATATGAAGTAGTATTCGCTGCAGATAAAATTAAATACATGAGACGTGATGGAGACGTATCAACCAAAACAGAAATTGTTGTATGTAAATCTCATCATGCAGAAATCAGAAAAGTATCATTTAAGAATGAATCAAATGAAGATAAAGTTCTAGAATTAACAACCTATACAGAACCAATTCTTTCAGAGAATATGGATGATGTATCTCATAAAGTATTCAATAATATGTTTATTCATACAGAATATGATAAGAAATCAGGTTGCTTAATTGCTAAGAGAAAGAATAGAGGAGACTCAAATGTAAATAACTATATGGTCATGAGATTAATTATCAATGAACCACAAGGGGATTATACATTTGAAACTGAAAGAAGAAACTTCATTGGAAGAAATAAAAACTTAAATAATGCAAATGCACTAAATCAACCATTAACGGATTATGCAGGAGATAACTTAGACCCTGTTATGTCTGTTCGAAACAAAGTTCTTTTACCAGCCAATGAAAAAGTAGAAGTATACATCTTAGTAGGATTTGGTAGAAGTGTAGAACAAGTACAAGAAACCGTTAAATACTATGATTCTAAGAGTGTCTTAGAAAGAGAATTCAAGATTTCAACATTAATGAATGTCATTGATACAAAGAACCTTAATATTACAGGTGAAGATATGAGAATCTATAATATTATGATTAATTACTTGTATCAAACAACTAAATTAGAAGTAAATGAAAAAAGAGCAAACCTATTAAGAAACAATGCTCTAGGTCAATCTGGTTTATGGAAATTCGGTGTAAGTGGTGACAGACCAATTGTTACTGTAGAAATCAATAATATTAGTGACATGAGCTTTATCTATGAAATCTTAAAAGCATTTGAGTATTATAAAACAAAATCTATCTTTATTGATTTAATCATTATTAATAGTGAAACAGGTCAATCACAAAAACTTGTAAAGAAACAAATTGATGATGAACTATATCGTATTTATACGTTAAATAGTTTCTATCATACTCCTGGATCTGTAACCGTTATTAGTAGTAATAACATTACACCAGAAGATAGAAGTCTATTAAATATGGTTCCAAGAATAAGCTTTAATATTGATGATCACATTAGTTTAAAAGATGCTGTTGCAAAACTACAAAAAGAAAACAAAGTAAGTGCTTATCCAGAAGCAACATTAGAAGAAACACTTCCTTATGAAAACAAAGAAAAATTAACATTTGATAATGGATTTGGTGGATTTAAAAATAATGGTAGAGAATATGTAATCTACAATAAAAATACGCCAACACCATGGTCTAACGTCATTGCAAATCCAACATTTGGTACGATTATTACGAATAATGGATGCGGTTATACGTATGCATTCAATTCAGGAGAATATAAGATTACCTCTTGGACCAATGACATGGTAGTAAATGATAAATCAGAAGGATTTAAAATAGACAATCAAATCTTTGATCCAGAAAAATGTACGCATGGATTTGGTTACAGTATCTTAGAAAGTGAAACCAAAGATTATGCACAAGAAGTAACAGAGTTTGTTGCAGAAAAAGATAATGTTAAAATCTACATCATGAAGTTAAAGAATAAGACTAGTAAACCTCGTACAACCAATTTGAAATTCTGGATTAATCCAACCTTTGGTAACTTTGAGGAAAAGACAACTCGTCATATTCTAACAGAGTTCATGGGTGACGATAATTACTTAAAGATGCGTAATGTTTACAGTATTAACTTTGGAGATGTAAATGTATTCATGTCTGCATCCGAACATATTGATTCCGCAACGATTGATAAGACATTAATTAAAGAAATATCTTTCGATGTAGAATTCAAACAAAAAGAAGAAAAGACAATTGTATTTGTTTTGGGATGTAGTATGAGTGATTCTCAAAATAAAGAGTTAATCGCAAAATACACCGATCTTCAATATGCAAAAGCAGAATTAAAGAGAGTTAAAGAATACTGGGATAGAACATTAGGAGTTGTACAAGTAACTTCTCCAGATAAGAGCTTTGACTATATGATGAATGGTTGGTATTTATACCAAACATTATCTGCCAGAATTATGGCAAAAGCAGGATTCTATCAAGTAAGTGGAGCCTTCGGTTATCGTGACCAATTACAAGATGCCATGAATATTTCTCTTGCCAACCCAGCTTATACAAAAGATCAAATCTTAAAAAATGCAGCTCATCAGTTTGAACAAGGAGATGTTCTACACTGGTGGCATGAAAAGAATCACTTTGGTCTAAGAAGTAGATATAAAGATGACTATTTATGGTTAGTTTACGCTACCGCTTATTACATTGAAACATCAAATGATTATGGTATTTTAGATATCCAAGTTCCATATGTAATAGGAGAAGAACTAGGAGACTATGAAAATGAAAAAGGAATTGTCTTCAGTTATACCGATAAAACAGAATCTTTATTAGAACACTGTTTAAAATCATTAGACCTTGCGATGAAATCATTAGGACGTCATAAGATTCCACTTATGGGTGGAGGAGACTGGAACGATGGAATGAATCGTGTTGGTATCAAAGGAAAAGGAGAAAGTGTTTGGTTAGGATTCTTCCTATACACAACCATCTCTGATTTCACAAGAGTATTAAAGAAATCACAACATAAGATAGATTTAACAAAATTCAATGATTTTAATATCAAATTAAAAGACAGTTTAAATAAGAAAACTTGGGATGGAGAT
>CAMIXP010000122.1 GCA_946402785.1 uncultured Caryophanales bacterium
ATGTTCCATCGAACACCAAATGAAGTATCCAGAATCATTGAAATTTGTAAAAAAGCAAAAATCCCAATTAGTGGAGCTTTATTTGTAAGAAATCCAGAAGACTTCAGTAAGATCAATACGTTCTTAAAAAGACAAGGAATTCCATTTAGTCCAACAGTCTTTGGAAGGACATTTGAAGAAATAAGAGATATTGTGGATATTTGTGATCAAGAAAAAGTAGAATTCTTCCCAAATATGTTTACAGAGCCACCAGAAGAAGTAAGAAAGATTATTCATACATGTAAAAGAAATCGAATTCCTCTAGCAAGTGCCCATTTCCAAAAAAGTGCCAAGAATCTAGAAGAAATCATCGATCTATGTAAAGAAAGAAAAATACCAATCATGAATTCCATGTTCTTTAGAACAGCAGGGGAAGTAGAAGAATTATTACTAATCTGTGAAGAATATCACTTAGAATTACAAGATACCATGTTTAGAAGAAGACCAGAAGAATTTAGAGGTGTACTTGCTTTGGCATCAGAATATCGTTTACCAATCTCAGCTAGTATATTCCGTAAGAATCCAGAAGAAGTAGAAAAAGTAATTAAAACATGTCTATCTTTAGGAATTGAACCAAAAGGATCTGTCTTTAAAAGAACACCAGAAGAAATTAAAGAGATTCATGATATTACACAAGAATTATTAGGAGAAAAACCAACCAATAATACATTTGTAAAAACACCAGAAGAAGTAAGAAAAATATTAGAACTATGTATCAATAATAGAATTCCCATTACCGGAACCATATTTGGTAAAAATGCAGAAGAATTAGAGAAGAGCATTCAATTTATCAAAGAACATTTTGGAGAAGAGTTCTTATTACCAAATATTATTATTTTAAATCCAGATCATTTATTAACAGTTATGTCTTATTTAAGAGGAAAAGGATTATTAGATACGGTAAAGAATAGTACCAGTATTTTACGATTAACATTATCAGAAATCATAGAAAGAGAATTTTATATTAGAGAAATCAATGAACCGATTGTAACTCCTAACAATACATTCCACCCAATCTTTGGATGGACCAAAAAGAAATTTGAAGAAAAGAAAAAAGAGAAAAAAGAAACAACATATCAATAGAGGTGCCTATGGAAGATTTAGAATTAAAAGAATTAGCAAGAAATATAGGAATATGGTTATTTGTATTAATCGTATTTGGATCTTTATTTGTCATCATTTTAATCAACAAATTTGGAGTAAAAGATATCTCTATTAATCAAGCAATTGATAAAGAAGATGAATTAGTAGTTTTGGTACTAAATACAGATACTAAGAATCGAAATGAAATAAAAAAATGTTTAAATGAAAACAATGTATCATACAAAATTGTTTATAAAAATAGAGAACGATATTTTGATGATTTTCTTTTAAAATTAGATTTAGAGGAAAAAGATATTGTAGTACCAACCATAATTTATATAAAAGATCAAAAAGCAAATTCTATTTTAGTAGATATAAAAGATATAGATGATTTATATTCCTTTTTGGAGTATAATAATCTACTATCAGGAAAGGGAAGATAGGATGAAAAGAGTAGTCGCTTTAGTCACAGGAAGTAATAGAGGAATAGGAGCCGCTTGTGTAGAAGAATTCGCAAAGCAAGGGGTAACAGTCGTAATTAATTATTGCCATCATGAAGCAGAAGCAAAGAAACTAGAAAAAGAAATCAAAGAAAACTACAAAGTAGATGTATTAACCATAAAATGTGATATTTCAGATGAACAACAAGTAGAAAAAATGGTAAATGAAATTGTAGATAAGTTTGGTGGAATTGATATTCTAGTAAACAATGCTAGTGTATGTAGAGACAGTTTGTTAATGGACAAAAACGTAAAAGAATTTAAACGTATTTTAGATGTTAATTTAATTGGAACTTATCTATGCAGTAAATATGTAGGACGTGTTATGTTAGAAGCAAAAAAAGGAAAAATTATTAATATTGCTTCTACGAATGCATTGGATACCTACTATCCAGAAAGTTGTGACTACGATGCATCCAAAGCAGGAGTCGTTTCCCTAACCCATAATTTTGCAAGAGAATTTGCACCATTTATAAATGTAAACTGTATTTGTCCAGGATGGGTAAAAACAGGAATGAATAAAGATCTAAGCATTGAACAAATTAACGAAGAAAAGAAAAAAATATTATTAGGACGCTTTGCGATGCCAGAAGAGATTGCAAAAATGGTCGTATTCTTATCATCATCCAAAGCAAGTTATGTAAATGATTCAATCATTCGTGTAGATGGTGGAAAATACAACGGATAGGAGTGTATACAAGATGAATGAAAAAGTAATAGAAATCGTACAAGAAGCAGAACAAGATTGTAAAGAAGAATTTCAAAAAATAGATGAAATGTGCGAAAAAAATAGTTGGAAAGTATTACGTGCTTTTCAAAAAAATGAAGTAACCGAATCTTGCTTTAATGAAACAACAGGATATGGTTATAATGATTTAGGAAGAGAAAAAATAGAATGTATCTTTAGAGATGTTTTAGGAGCAGAAGATGCTTTAGTAAGAAATCAATTCATTTCAGGATCTCATGCCTTAAATGTATGTTTCTTCGCATTACTTCGTCCAGGAGATCTTCTATTAAGTATTAGTGGAACTCCCTATGATACCTTACATGAAGTAATCGGAATCAAAGAGAATCCAAGTTCCCTAAAAAGCTTTGGTATCAAGTATGATGAAATAGACTTAGTAGAGAATGATTTTGATTATGAAAGAATCAAAAACTACTTACAAAATAATCAAGTAAAAGTAGTAGAAATTCAAAGAAGTAAAGGATACTCAACTAGAAAAAGTATCACGATTGATAAAGTAGAAAAAGTAATTCAATTAATAAAACAAGTAAGTCCAGAGACAATTGTTATGGTAGATAACTGTTATTGTGAAATGGTAAGTGAAAAAGAACCAACAGAAGTAGGGGCAGATATTATGGTAGGTTCTCTTATTAAAAACCTAGGAGGAGGAATTGCTCCTAATGGTGCTTACATCGCAGGAAAACATGAATTAATTGAATTATGTGGAGAACGCCTAACCCTTCCTGGAGAAGGAAGAGAAGTAGGACCAAGTCTAGGAGTTAACAAACAAATCCTACAAGGTATTTATATGGCACCAAATGTAGTAGCTGCTTCCCTAAAAACAGCAGTATTAACGAGTAGAGTATTAGAAAAATGTGGGTATGAAGT
>CAMIXP010000123.1 GCA_946402785.1 uncultured Caryophanales bacterium
TAGGACAACACTATCTCATATCAAACGGAAAAGCAATCAAAGACAATCCAGAAACTATGAAACGATTAAAGGAAAATGATATTAGAACCGTATCTTTATCTTATCATTTTGGAATTCAAGACAAGATATCCGTTATGACAGAAGAAGATTTGAATCAAGTTATCAGGGAACTTCAAGAAAATGGAATCGAAGTTCGATTAATGACCACAATCAATTCTGATAATGTGGATCGAATTCATGAAATGTGTGAGAAAGCATCAAACTTAGGAGCAAGAGCCATTAAATTCACAAAGTTTATTGCTCAAGGAAATGCCATTCACTTAGATGGAAAGAATAAATTAACAGATAGACAAGTACAAAGATTCTTCGAACAATTACAAAAAGCAAGAGAACAATATGATGAAAATGAACTACTCATAGAAAGATGTGGAACATTTGGAAAAGATTCAACCAAAAAAGATCATTTTGAATGTCCATGTATCAGCAATGTAGTAGTAATAACTCCAGATAATCATATTTATCCATGTGTATTCTTAGCAAAGCCAGGATATGAAATAGGAAGATATGAAAATGGAAAAATATTAGTAGATCCAAACTTAACTTGGAATCCAACAAAGTGTTTAGCAGATGAAATTTGTAATAAACAATATACATATAAAATAAATAATTAGAAAAGAGGGAATGAAATGAAAAAAATAGAAAAATTAACGCCAGAAGATATTAAAGCAATGAGTTACAATGAAATAATTGGATTAGTAAGAGAGACAAATAGAACTCCAGGTGGATTAAATACCATCAAAACAGTCGCAAGAATGTTAAATTTAAATAGTAGTTCTAAAATACTAGATATTGGAACAAGTACAGGTCATACAGCTTTAGAATTTGGTAGATTATTAAACTGTGAAGTAACAGGAATTGATATCAATGATGAATCTATTAAAACAGCAACAGAACGTTGTAAAAGATTTAAATTAGATAAAGTAAAATTCCAATTAGATGATGCAACAAACTTAAGTTTCAAAGATGGAGTATTTGATGTAGTATTTGCAGGAAACGTAACTTCATTAGTAAACAATAGAGAAGCAGCTTTAAATGAATATTGGAGAGTATTAAAACCAAATGGTTACTTAGTAGCAGTTCCAATGTATTACATTAAAGAACCAAGCAAGAAATTAGTAGACGATGTAAGAAAAGCAATTCAAGTAAATATTGAAGTACAACATAAACAAGAATGGAGAGACTTCTTCTTAAGAGAAAATGATGAAATGTTTGAAGAAGTAGATTTCAAATTCTTAAAATGTTCTGATAAAGAAATTGATGAATTCTGTAAGAATATTCTTGAAAGAGAACACTTAAAGAAATTAAGTAAAGAAAGTATGGAAACATTAAGAAAATGCTATTACGATTTCATGCATTTATTCAATGAAAACAACTCTCATATGGGATTCACAGTATTCATTATTAGAAGAAAAGAAGAAGACGTATTTAACGATCCAGAATTATACCATAGCGAAAGGGTGTAGAATATGAAGAATAGTACCAAAAAATTAGAAACAGACAGATTGGTATTACGTAAATTCAAAGAAGATGACTATCAAGCAATGTTTGACTATTGGGCATCTGATGAGTCTGTCGCAACAGGAGCAGGATGGCCAAAACATGAAAATCCAGAAGACACCAAAGGATTAGTAAAAATGTGGGTAGATGAATACAAAGAAGACAATGTATTCAACTGGATTATCGAATTAAAGAAAGAACATCCAATTGGTAGTATCACAGTAGTAAGAAAAGATTTAGGAAATCATACGTGTGAATTAGGTTATAACATTGGTTCTAAATATTGGAACAATGGTTATGCAACAGAAGCAATTCATACAGTAGTAGATTATCTATTTCAAACAGGTTTATTTGATGTCATAACAGCTCAATGCTTTGAGCATAATAAAGCATCAATCAGGGTTCTTGAAAAAAATGGTTTTGTAAAAGAAGGAGTTCTTCGTAACCGTTATATCGTAAATAATAAGAAAGTTAACTTAGTAGAATTATCTCTATTAAAGGAAGAATATGAAGGTTAGTGAAAAGACATACGAAGAACTAAAAGAAAAACCAATTCAAGAATTAGAAACCATGAACAGTAGAGTATTAAATACTTTACTATTAGAGATATTTGATAAAAGAAGTAAACAAGTAACTCCAAAAGAAGTTTTAGAACAATATAGAGATCGTTATGAATTCTTTGGTCCAAGTAAAGCAGACTTAAGAACGATTAATGAATACAATGGAATCTTCTTAGACTGTCTACCAGATAAGTATGATGCCATTGAATTATCTCCTATCAATCCATTTGGAGGAAACATTAGTTTTACCAATCTAAGTCAAAAAAATATCGCATCTACTACCAAGAACTCAGAAGTATGTAGTGATGCAACAACGGCTTTGACATTAGAAGCTTGTAAAAGAAGAAAAGAACGCATTAAAGATCCACAAAGAATTATGGAAGAAGTCAATTTAGCGACAATCAAAAAGGTTCTTAGAATGCAACAATTTGACAAGTCAAAAGGTTATTTACAACACTTTGGTCAATTTGCAGCCATCACAGCTGGTAGAAAACAAGCAAGTTTTGAATATGAAAAGATCAAAGAACATATTAGATTGTGGGTAAAATTATTCGAAGAGTTAAAGAAAAAAGATTTCACACTAGGTGAAATCAATGTTGGAATCTGTCATATCGACATCATTGAACATTTCATTAGACAAGGATTTGTCGATAGAAAAGTTGTCAATGCAAACTCTTTCAATGATTTTAAACTATTCCCAGAAGCAGGAATTCAGTTACCAGATAAAGTAGTAGACTATCAAGAATTTACAGATAATCAAAAAAGAACTTATGCATTAAACTATGTAAGAGAACACATTGAGTCTATTTCTAAAATGATAGAAGAGTTAAAACAAGAATTCCCAGATGTAAATTTCTATGTTGAAATGGATCGTAAAGGTGGATTAGGATACTATGTTGGATCTTGTTTCCACATTTATTCCAAAGAAAGAGACTACTATGTTCCATTATGTGATGGAGGAGTTCCTGATTGGAATAAACAAATCCTACAAGATAAGAAAGAAACTTCTGTTGTATCTGGTATAGGATCAGAACTCGTATTAAATTTATATAAAAAGAGGTAAATATGAAAAAAAGAAAAATAGGAATTATTTCACCTGC
>CAMIXP010000124.1 GCA_946402785.1 uncultured Caryophanales bacterium
TGGTTTTGTATTATTTTTCATCGCAATCATATCTACTTTTTTAAAAGTTAAATCATTGATATCATTGATAATTTGATAAATATCTTCTTCGATGATTTCTTTTGTTTTTTTCTTATATGTATTATAAATAACCATAGAGTCTTTGGTAGAAAAACCTAAATCTCCTAAATATAAAATTGTTTCATAACTTGCTTCATATTCTTTTAATTTTTCATGAAGAGTATCACTATCTTTTTTAGAAATTCCTGGAATGAGAATTAGATTATTTGGTTCTTCTAAAATGATTTTTAACGTATCTTTTCCTAATGCATTTACAATGTTTTTTGCTTTCTTTTCTCCAATTCCTTTAAATAAACCACTCGTTAAAAATTCAATTAAAGAATCTTTTTCTTCTGGCTTACATCTTTCGTATGACTCTACTTGGAATTGTTCTCCATATTTTTCGTGTTCTACTAGTTTTCCATAAAATAAATAAGTATCAATCGTGTTTAATTCATGAAAGTAACCTGTAAATGTGATCGTTCTTCCAACGTATTCATTTAAGTTTTCATCATTGGTATCTAATACTCGTAGAATTCCTACATGATATCCTGCGGATGACTCATAAATCGATCTTGAATAGGTACCTTTAATAAATGTAGTCATACGATCACACCTTTCTTTTCATTTTTCTATTATATCATTATTATTCGAAATAAAAAACAAGAGTGTCTCTTGTTTTTATAGTTCATCAAAGATTGGTTCTAAGCAAATATTTGGTTTATTTTCATCAAAGTTCCATGTATGGAAGGAATCTCCTCCACAGTAAGCCCAATGCTTACATTTTTTACATTTTGCATTGGATGTTCTATCAGGATTTCTAAAACACTCATATTTCGTTTCCCATACATTTACAAAACTATCTTTATTAATGTTTCCTTGAATTAATTCCGGACGTCTTGGAACGTTTGGACATACGAAGATATCTCCATTACTTAGAATACTACCGACTGTTAGGCCTGCATAACAGATAAAGTAATTCCTACGAATTCTTCCTTCTTCATTTAATCCTAAATAGTGACTACATCCATAAGTAATATCTTTCATTTTTCCTTCTTTTGATTTTTCTTCTATAAACTTAAATAGATATTTATAGTCTTCTAAATCTAAGAAGATATCACTATGTTCGTTTGCTCTACCGATTGGATCACAATTTACTACTCTCCAATACTCTACTCCGTGTTTTAACAATAATTGATATAAGTCTTCTAGTTCATGAAGATTCTTTTTATTGGCAACGGTTGTGACTTGTACTATTTTAATGACAGGTGATGCAATCATCATATCGATTCCTTTTAGAATCTTTTCATAACAATTTGGTACTTTTCTAAATTTCTCATGTGTTTCTTTTAAACCATCGATACTAACAGATACCGTTTGCATATTAGCTTTTTCTATTTTATCAAACATCGTTTTATTGATTAACATTCCATTGGTTGTCATACCCCAATTAAATCCAAGGGATACTGCATATTCTAAAATATCAAACAAATCCTTTCTCATTAAAGGTTCTCCACCTGTTACATTTAAATAGACTTGTTTTGGATCATAACACTCAGAGATTTCTTTTAATGTTTTCTTTAAAACCTCTGCGCTAATTTCTTTTCCTTGTTCATTTCCATCACATCTACTTCCACAATGTTCACATCTTGCATTACATCTTGAAGTAACCTCTAAAAATAAGTTTCTTAATTTTGGATGTTGATATAAATCTTCTCTATGCTGTCTTAATAATTCCATGGCATATTCTTTTTCGATTCTCTCTTGATTTGTCATTTTCTATACACCTCTATGTTTACTATAACATAGCATTTCATTTTCTTCTAGAAAAATTACTTTTTTTTGTTTTAAATCTTCCTATTGTATGGTACAATAAATTTATATTAGGAGAGTGAGCCTATGGCAGTAGAAATGTTTCAAGGACAATATATTTCTGCAGAGAGCGCTACGAAGTATATTGACTACCAAACCATATCAGATGGATGTAGAATGTTAGATGATGCCGCTGATAAACTTGCAAGAATTGCAAGAAAAATTGATCAATTAAAAGAGAATTGTAATAGAGATACTTTATCTATTCAAGGATCTAATATGGAAGATTACATTGAATTCTATGAAAAGAATACCAATGATTTTTCTGTTTATATTAGTGAATTGTCTGATACAGTTATGCAAACATTGGAACGTGTTTATAATCGTAAACAAATTGTTTTAAATGAAGCAGCTAAAGTAGAAGATGATCATGCGATTGCTTCTTATGAAGAAAGAATGGAAGAAGAAAAACAAGTAGAGATGGCTACTACCCAAGAAGTAAAAGTAGATGCTTCCCAAGATGTTAAAATGGATGGCGAGGTGATTCGCGATGAGAGATGAGGATTTAATCTATAATCGTGAAAAGATTCA
The DNA here is from genome assembly GCA_946402785.1 of uncultured Caryophanales bacterium. Lineage (GTDB taxonomy): Bacteria > Bacillota_I > Bacilli_A > RF39 > UBA660 > UBA3789. The sequence goes on from CAMIXP010000124.1 coordinate 2,443, forward strand.
AGAAGCTCGTGATCTATTAGATGAAATTAAAGATGATATTGCAGATGTGGATTATGAATTATATGATGCTGTCATGAAAATTGGCTATGCCTATGGAATTGATGAAATTGAAAGAGATAATACTACTATCGATTTGAGAGTTCCAGAACAATTAATGATTCAATGTCGTGAAGAAACGACTGGAATACGTGATAACTTAAGTAACCAAGTACATTTAATCGAAGGATTCTTAGCTGGTGAGGGTGGAAGTTCTGGTGCTTCTGCTGAATTGGTTAATATATCTTCTGAAGAAGTTCAAGGAAAAACCGGTACTGGTACTGTTGAAGAAACTGGTGAATTAATAGGAGTTGCTCAACCTTTATACGGACCTCCTTCTGGTATGCAACCAAAATATGGAGTTGTATGTCCTCCAGGTGATCCAACTGTTCAGCCTTTGTATGGTGTACCTACTCCTCCAGATATTCAGCCAAAATACGGTGTTGTTTGTCCTCCAGGTGATCCAACTGTTCAACCTTTGTATGGTGTACCTACTCCTCCAGATGTTCAACCTAAATATGGAGTTGTGGTAAGACCACCTGAACAATTATTATATGGACCTCCACCAACTGTTCCAGTTGTTCAACCTAAGTATGGTGTTGTTTGTCCTCCAGGTGATCCAACTGTTCAACCATTGTATGGAGTCCCTACTCCACCTACTACTGTTCCTATTGTTCAGCCTAAGTATGGTGTTGTATGTCCACCA
>CAMIXP010000125.1 GCA_946402785.1 uncultured Caryophanales bacterium
TAAGCTTTACGGTAATCAATGCGAAAACCACTATTATGTATAGTGGTTTTAATTTCATTCAATTTCTCTAAAAATACAATATCGCTATATTCAACTTTCTCCATAATCAAAGCTCTCCTAACGGCCAGCTAAAACTAACCCCATATAACTTAAGAATGCTAAGAATACAAAAGCAATAATCCATCCGTTTGTCTTTTCAAATTTAGTAGATTTATCTTTTACCCCAAGAGCCATTGTAATAACAACTCCTCCAACTAATCCACCAATATGAGCAAAGTTATCAATACCTGGTGTAAAGAAACCATAAATCAAGTTGAAAACAATTAAAGGTACAATTTGACTTTTTAAAACATTTCCTAAGAATACTCTGTAATAATAACCAAAGTATAATAAAGCACCAAGTAAACCAAAGATAGCTCCACTAGCACCAACAGATCCTGTTCCACCACTCATCGTAATAGATAATAAAGAACCTGTTAATCCAGAAAATAAATAAATAATAAAGTATTTAATCTTACCCAAATAACTCTCTATTTGAGAACCAATTACATATAAAGAATAAGAGTTAAATGCTAAGTGCAATAAGTTACCATGTAATAAGATACCAGTAAGTAAACGGTAATATTGTCCAGCACGAATACTTGGTCCATGAACACATAAAGCCTCAATCATATAATCACTTTGTCCTAAGAATAATGGTACAAAGAAGAAAATACAATTAATGACGATAAAGAAATAAGTAACATAAGGAACTTTACTCTTAAATACTTTTTCTAATCGATTAGCATCTTCTCGATTATGTTGATTAATATCACCTGTTATTTTCATAAATAACTCAACACCCTCTTCATTGTAAACCATCTTTTTAGATAGATCAGGGAAGATCTGTCGAATCAATTGACTCTTCTTGATATCTTCTTCATCATTAACACGAATACACATTAAATTAGGATCTGCATTAATATCTTCTGTAATATTATCCCCCATATCTAAAAAGATACTCATAACATTAATACGAAAAGAAAAGGTTTTTTTCTTAATCTTTTGTACAATTCTTCTCGTCTTAAAAACATCATAATCAAATTGTTCATCATTATGAATATAACTAGAAACAATACGTATTACTTTACAGTTTTCATCTAAGTTTTCAAGCCATATTTCATTATCTACGCCTTGTAAGACAATGGGATTATAATTTTTTTCTGTAATAAAATAATGAAGTAATTTCATTGTTATTACATTTTTTTCATCAAGCATCATATCTTCTCCCATAAAATCTCCTCCTAAAAACTAATATTATTATAATATAAAATAGAAAAGAAAGAAAGACCACAAAAAACACTCTTTACACAATAAAAAAAGTCTAAGATAGACTTTTTTATTCTGCTTTATTATGTTCCGCGTAATTCTTAGCAATTACAAGTGTCTTTTCATATTGATCTTTTAATTCATTAAAATGTTCTTTTACGTAAGTAACATCCTTATCTTTACTCTTTAATTCATGATCATAAGCAATATCTGCTAATTTCATAAATCCTAAGTATTTACAATCACTTTTCAAAGAATGAACATCGATTGCATAAGAATCCATATCTTCTTTTTGTAAAGCGTCTTGAATTCGATTCCATTTCTCATCTATTTCTGCAACAAAGTCTTGAACAGTCATATTATACATATCCATATCTCCAAGTAATTCAATCGCATGATTAACATCTACTCCATTAGACTCTAAATAGGATCTGTCAAATACATCTGTTGTAGCTGGTGCAGTCGTAGGATATTCAATATCCACAACAGGAATTAATGGCGTTGTAGGAAGTGTTAAAGAAGAAGCACTGACCGTATCTACATCATCTAAGATTTCTATATCTTCATGACTAGATACATCACTCTTGAACTTACCTTCTAAGTTAGCTGCATCTCCAATGATTTCTTCAATATTATCAGGGACAGGAATGACAGCAGTTTTTTCAAGTTCAGATTCTTCTTCTGGTTGAACATCTGGTAATTCTTCTACAACTTTACTTCTACCAAGTAAGGCATTACATGCACGAATTAGTTCTGTTTGTTCCATTGGTTTAGCAAGATAATCATTAAATCCACTGGCTAAATATTTCTCTCTCATACCCGTAATGGCATTCGCTGTTAAAGCAATCGTAGGAATATGGAAATTAGGATTTTGTCTTAACTTCTCAAATGTTTCAACACCACTCATCTTAGGCATCATATCATCTAAGAATAATAAGTCATATTCATCTCCATTTTGAATTTTCTCTAAACACTCAAATCCACTAGAACAAGTTTCAATGGAATTCGCACCATATTTTTGGAATAATTTTGTCGCAACCTTTAAATTAAGTGGAGCATCGTCAACAATTAAAATACGAACATCACTTAAATCTAAAGAAGCTTGTTCATCTAACTCTTCAACAACATCCATAGATTCAATCTTCTGATTGATAACAGCCGTAAACTTAGAACCTTGTCCAAAGATTGTATGAACAATAACTTTTCCACCCATTAATTCCGTTAATTGTTTCGTAATCGCAAGTCCAAGTCCTGTTCCTTCAATTGTCGTATTACGATCTTCATCTAATCGTTGGAAACGAGTAAATAATTTATCAACACTAGACTTTTTAATTCCACGTCCAGAATCTTCAACTGAAATAATCAATCGGCAATAATCTTCTAATCGTACACAATGAACTTCATAACGAACAAATCCATGATCTGTATATTTACAAGCATTACTCAAGAAGTTTGTAACAATCTTCTTTAAATTTGCTTTATCTCCAAATAAAGCAGCTGGTAAATTTGGATCAATTGAATACGTAAAATCAAGACCCTTTTCTTTCATTCTAGGAGTAATTAATTTTGCCATCTCTGTAAATAATTCTTTTGGATTATAACGAGAGTTAACAATTTCCATCTTTCCAGCTTCAATCTTAGAAATATCCAAGATACCATTAACAATCTCCAATAATGTTTGAGAAGCATTAACAATATCTTTTGCATTTTCTTTAGCCTCTTCCAAGTTTTTCGCATCCACAATACAATCACTAAATCCAACAATTGCATTCAAAGGAGTACGAATTTCATGAGACATACTAGAAAGGAATTCTGTCTTAGAATCATTAGCTCGATCGGCAG
>CAMIXP010000126.1 GCA_946402785.1 uncultured Caryophanales bacterium
AGGTGCTAAATCGATTTTAGGTGCTGAATATAAGGTTCCTATTGTTGTAGAAGACTCAAGTAATATCATTGCTTTTCCTACCACATCACCTTATGCAGCTGATTGTTGTTGGATTTCTTTAAGAAGAGTATCTAATATATATAAGGTTGATAATTTTAATACCAAAATATTATTTGATAATAATGAAGAAATTATAGTTCCATGTTCCTTTCGATCTGTCGAAAATCAGCTTTCTAGAGCATCTCGTTTAGATTTAGTATTACAAAATAGAAAAAATAGTTAAAAAACTATTTTTTTCGTGCTTTTAAAGCCCATATATGGTATAATATTGATGTATGTATAGGAATACCACGTTAGGGGATAGGTGATTGTATGTGTCTTTTAATCGGGTTTAAATGAAAATTCATAATTTAGGATTGGTTAATTTTCGTAATTATTCGAAATTAAATCTTTCTTTTGGTCCTAATATGAACATTTTTGTAGGAAATAATGCTCAAGGAAAGACCAATATTCTTGAATCTATAACGATTTTAGCACTTACTAAATCCCATAGAGTAGGGGTTAGTCCTAACATTATTATGTTTGGTAAAGAAAAGTGCAAAATTTCAGGTACAGTTAAAAAAGACAAAATAACTACCAAATTATGTGTGGATATTTCTGAAGATACAAAACAATTAAGTGTTAATCAGACAAGTACAAAGAGAGTAATTGATTATATATCTCATTTAAATGTTATTATTTTTACTCCAGATGACTTAGAAATTGTAAAAGGATCTCCTAATGTTAGAAGAAATCTATTAAATATACAATTATGTCAGTTATCTAAAGAGTATTTAAAAACATATAATGAATACAATAAATTATTAAAGACTAGAAATGAATATTTAAAAATCTTATTTAATAATAGTATTGCCGATACCAATTACTTAGATGTAATTACTGATAAGTTAATTGATAAGGCAATTTTTATTTATCAAAAGAGAAAAGAATATATTGATTTTATTAATCTTCATATTAATCAATATTTTAAAGATATATCTGAGGATGATGGATTATCGATTCAATATCTTACTAATGTTACGTTTGATGATTATGAATACGAAACTATTCGTAAGAAACTAAAACATACTTTTAAAAAGAATTATTTAAAAGAATTGAATTATGGTATGACAATTTATGGTCCTCATAGAGATGATTTTATCTTTTATTTTCAAGGAAATGATTTGAAATTCTTTGGTTCTCAAGGACAACAAAAAGTTGCAATATTATCTTTTAAATTAGCTGAAATACCTATATTTAATGAAATGACTGGTCAATATCCGGTACTGTTATTAGATGATATTTTTAGTGAATTAGATATTAAAAAGAGAAATCGATTATTAAAAATGATCAATATAGATGGTATTCAAAGTATTATTACAACAACTGATTTAAGAAATATTAATAAAAAATATATAGAAAATGCTGATGTATATTTTGTAAATAATGGAAGTGTAGAGAGAAGGTAATTTATGGAAGATGAAAAAGTACAAAATGAATATGATTCTTCGTCTATTCAAGTATTAGAAGGGTTGGAAGCTGTTAGAAAGCGTCCTGGTATGTACATTGGTACAACAAGTTCTAGAGGATTACACCATTTAGTTTGGGAAATTGTAGATAATGCCATTGATGAAGCATTAGCAGGTTATTGTACACATATTGAAGTTACTATTTGCAAAGATAATAGTATTATTGTTAAAGATGATGGTCGTGGAATTCCTGTTGATATTCACCCAAAAACGGGTAAAAGTACTGTTGAAACTGTTTATACCGTATTACATGCTGGTGGTAAATTCGGTGGAGGAGGATACAAAGTATCTGGTGGACTTCATGGTGTTGGAGCCAGTGTTGTTAATGCTTTAAGTGATTGGTTAGAAGTTAAGGTATATCGTAATGGAAATGTTTACTATCAAAGATTTAGTCATGGTGGACATCCTGATGAAGCATTAAAAATTATTGATCAATGTGATCAAGGCAGAACAGGAACTACCGTACATTTCTTACCTGATGATGAAATATTTACAGAAACGACTGTTTATGATTACGATGTTTTAAGAACTAGATTAAAAGAATTAGCTTTCTTAAATAAAGGATTGAGAATTTCCTTATATGATGAAAGAGAAGCTGATAAATCTGATTCATTCCACTATGAAGGTGGTATTGTTGAGTATGTTGAAATGCTTAATAAAAATAAAACACCTATTCATGAAACAATTGTTGATATTGAAGGGGAAGAAAAAGATATTAAGGTAGAAGTAGCCCTACAATATAATGAATCTTATAACGAAAGTGTTTATTCTTTTGTTAATAATATTACTACTCCCGAGGGTGGTACTCATGAAGATGGTGTTAAACGTGCATTAACTCGTATTTTAAATAAGTATGCGACTAGTGTTGGTTTATTAAAAGAAAAAGATGATCCTTTAACTGGTGAAGATTGTAGAGAAGGTTTAACAATGATTATTTCTGTTAAACATCCGAATCCACAATTTGAAGGACAAACTAAGACAAAATTAGGTAATAGTGAAGTTCGTGGTATTGCAGATAAGATTTTTTCAGAAGCATTTGAAAGATTCTTAATGGAAAATCCTGATCAAGCAAGAATTATTGTGGATAAATCTATGACTGCTTCTAGAGCAAGAGTAGCAGCTAAGAAAGCTCGTGAATTGACTCGTAGAAAAGGTGATTTAGATGTTACTAATTTCTTTGGTAAATTAAGTGATTGTAAGAGTAAAGATGCTACGGTATCAGAAATCTTCTTAGTCGAGGGTGATTCTGCTGGAGGATCTGCTATTAAAGGTAGAGATTCTATGACACAAGCTATTTTACCTTTACGTGGAAAGATTTTAAATGTTGAAAAAGCTAGATTAGATAGAGCTTTAGGAAATGAAGAAATTCGTACAATTATTACTGCATTTGGTACTGGTATTGGAGAAGAGTTTGATTTATCAAAACTTCGTTATCATAAAATTATTATTATGACCGATGCTGATGTTGATGGTAGTCATATTCGTGTTCTATTATTAACGTTATTCTATCGTTTC
>CAMIXP010000127.1 GCA_946402785.1 uncultured Caryophanales bacterium
TGATAAACCAGATGTCTACAACAAAGGAAATGTCGCAAGAATGGAAAATGTTGAACGAGCTAAACAAGTAGAAGCAGATACCATCCAAGCTTGGCCTGAATGTGAAAAGAAACATGTCTTCTACAATGATTGCGATTTTCCTGAAAAACTAAGAAGAATGATAGAAGTAATTGATCAAGAAGTAGCTAAATGGGAAAACACACAAGAAGCCATACAAATTCAAACAGACTTGGAAGAAAAACATACTACAGATACAGAGATTATCTACACAATGATTCTTCCTCTTCAATTTGTGAAACATTAAGAAAGAAGACTAGATTCTTCTAGTCTTTTTTATGTTATAATGAATGTAGATTTTAGAGAGGAGTATTTCTTATGATTGAAATTAAAAACGTAACAAAAAAATATGGAGATAAAAAAGCAGTTGATAACGTTTCTTTTACAGTAAATGATGGAGATATCTTTGCTTTTATTGGACATAATGGTGCCGGCAAAACGACATTAATTAAATCGATTGTTGGGATTCATGATTTTGATGATGGAGATATTTTAATTGATGGTATGTCTATTAAAGAACATCCTGTTGAATGTAAGAAGTTAATGGCATTTGTTCCTGATAATCCAGAAACTTATGAACATATGAAAGCAATTGATTATATTAACTTTATTTGTGATATGTATGATATTGATACAGAAACTAGAACGAAAAATATTCAAAAATATGCCAAATTATTTGAAATGGAAGATAAATTAAATGATACGATTGATAGCTATTCTCATGGTATGAAACAAAAAGTTGTATTGATTTCTGCTTTAGCTCATAATCCTAAGATTTTGATTATGGATGAACCATTTGTAGGATTAGATCCAAAAGCTGTTTTTGATATTAAAGAAGTTTTAAATGAAATGGTGAAAGAGAATAAGATTGTTTTTTATTCTACTCATATTTTGGATGTTGCAGAAAAACTATGCTCTCGTGTTGCCATTATTAAGAATGGAAAATTAGTAAAAAGTGGTAGTATGAAAGATATCAAGGGTGATAAATCTCTTGAGAAAGTATTTATGGAATTAGAGGATTAATTATGAAGAAATTATGTTCTCTTATTAAAGCATCTATGACAAGTGATATGAGTTTGTTTAAGATTAAAACAAAAGGTAGTAAATTATCTAATCTCCTTCCTTTGTTCATAGCTTTCTATTTAATGTTTATGATATGGGGTAGTGCCAATACCATGTATGAAAAACTTGCTCCTCTTCATATTCAATATGTATTATTACCAATCTTTGTGCTATCTGTTTCTTTTATGACTTTTATGGAAGGTATTTATAAATCTAGTTCCTTACTTTTTAATTGTAAAGATGATAACTTATTACTTTCTCTTCCTATTTCCAAAAGAACGGTTTTATTGATTCGTGTTTTAAAATTCTATATATTTGAATTTTTATTTAATTCGATGTTTTTATTACCTGCAATGGTTGCCTATATTCGATGGGCAGAATCTTTATCTTGGACTTATTTCTTATCTAGTATTGTGATGCTTATTTTACTTCCTATTATTCCGATTGCTTTATCTTGTGTTATAGGAGCGATTACTTCTAGTTTTTCTAGTCATTTTAAGTTTAAGAATTTATTTCAAATTGTCTTTTCTATGATTATTATTATTGGTATTTTAGGATTTTCTTATCAGTCTGAAAAAGTCTTTCAATATTTAATTGAACATGCCTCTAGTTTAAATGATTTAATTACGAAGATTTATTATCCAGCAGGTGTATATGCGAATATGATTAGTAACTTTCAAATAGGAAATCTCCTTATTTGTATTTTGATTCATATTGTGATCTTTGTATGTATGATTTATTTCTTAAGTATTTTCTACTTTAAGATTAATTCTCGTATGAAAAAAGTAACTTCTAACAAGAAAGTTAATGTTGGCAGCATCAAAATTCAGTCTAGAGGAAAAATTCATTCCTTTATTCGAAAAGAATTAAATACGTTCTTTCAAACACCTGTCTTTATTATTAATTCAGGATTTGCTTTGGTATTATTCTTGATTGCTGTTTTTGCTATATGTTTTAAGTTTGATAGTGTTTTACCAATCCTTACTTCTACAGAAGGTGGATTAGGTTTTGAAAAAGAAATGGTTATGGGACATTTATCTACGATGATTTTTATTCTTATTTCTTTTACTTCTTTTATGACATCTATTACTAATTGTGTTGTTAGTTTGGAAGGAAAAAATATCAATATTTTAAAATCTTTACCGATTTCTACGAAAACAGTTTTAATGTCTAAGATCTATGCTTGTTTAGTCATTACGACACCTGTATTAATATTGGGAGATTTGATTTTATTTATTCGATTCCAAATTCCTATTTTAGAGTGTATTTTACTTCTTGTTTTATCTGTTTTAATTCCGCTTGTATCCCATTTCATTGGAATTCTTATGAATTTAAAATATCCTAAATTAGATTTTGAAAATGCATCGGAAGTTGTAAAACAAAGTACTAGTTCTTTTACTTCTGTTATGCTTGGAATGATTTTTGTTATTTTAACCTTTATTTTTGTTTCCAATACGATTGAATGGATTCCTTCTATATGGTTATTAGTCCTTGCAGTTGTATTCTACACTATTATTGATTTCCTTTTCTATCTTCGTTTGATTCATAAAGGAGTAAAAGAATTTAATCAATTATCTGTATAAAAAAAGACTCATTTGAGTCTTTTTATTTTTCTTTGATCAATATTTTATCTATTTTTGTTGCATGATCTAAATCTATTAAATACATGGCACCCCAACTTGATACTAGGATGTCTCCATCATCTTCTATATCACTAATATAAACATAATGTGGTTCCACATTTTCTTCTACATGAGAAATGCATCCATTTTCATCTATTTTATAAAGATTGGATCCTTTACTAGCAAGAATTTCATCTTCTTGTGGTTTCCCTAATCCTTGTTTCATAGAAGATTTGATTCTTACTCCATGTCTTTTTAAAAATTCATCTAAATAGGCAAAT
>CAMIXP010000128.1 GCA_946402785.1 uncultured Caryophanales bacterium
AGAATCTTGTCGCATGACAGAATGTAAGTCCTGGAATACCAGAAACTCTGGCTAACTCTTCTCCTTCAAGTCCAGCCCATTCTTCTGGGAAACTCATACGAGCTGTATGATCATCTGCACTCTTAGGAACTGTCTTAATCGCATATCCTCCTCTATTAGATGGATAGGCAACAAAGAGAATGGAATTGGCTCTTACTTCTCCTAAAATCGTTTCTTCATATGGTAAGAAGACTGGTAAAACCAAATACTTACTACCATTATCCATATCATCTAATAAATCAAGAACTTGTTCTTCAGCAAAGGCTTTTCCTTGAATGTAATAAATCTCTTCTTCTAAAATAATTTTTGCCAAATTACAAGCTTTTTCAAATTGATCCGATTCATTTTGATCCGTTTGAAAACTAGGATTAAAAGTCTTAATAATACCAGGTACCATTTTCACTTTAAAATTAGCTTCTATTTTAGGAAAGATTCCATTGTCATCCGCATCGATTCCCTCAACAAAATCTTTATCTAACATTTCATGAACACGATCGACTAAAGAAATACCCATTCGTTTTAAATAATCTTTTCCAAATTCTTTCCAAAGAAGTCCAAAAGAACAATAAGGAATTCCATTTTCTCTTTTTAAAGCATCCATTTGATGATGATCAAATCTTCCTCTACCGACATCATAGATAATCGCATCTTTGGATACTTTTGAAGTATCTACGTTATTTGTTCGATAGACACGAACATCTCCTAAGTAATCATCTAAAAAGGCAGTCGAAAAAACATCATCCGCATGGAATGTTCCACTATGGGTAATACAATTGGCATCCTCGATTTTATCAACTACACGAATCATCGAATCAGTCCCTTCTTCTAACCATTAATACAAGTCTTAATACTTCCATAGCAGCTGTTGCAGTTGCCGCAACATACGTTAAAGCAGCTGCTTTTAACATTCTTCTACAATAAGGTAAATCTTCCGTTGAAACTAAATCCAAATCTTGAATTTGTTTAAGTCCTCTACGAGAAGCATTAAATTCAACTGGTAAAGTAATTAATTGGAAACTTAAAATAACCATTTCACAAATAATACCAATCCAAATTAAATTGGTAATGGCTGCAAATAAACCAATCATAACCGCAATATATCCCGCAAAAGATACAAAGTTCACAATTGGTGTAATGGAATGTCTTAAACGTAAAAAGAAATATCCATTCTTATCTTGAATCGCATGTCCACATTCATGAGCCGCAACACTTAATGCCGCAACACTATCTTCTTTATAAATAGAACTAGATAAACGAATCACTTGATTCTTTGAATCATAATGATCACTTAAATATCCAGGAGTCTCTTCTAAAGAAATATGTTTTAAATCATTGGAATCAAGAATGGTTCTCGCAACATCTTTTCCAATAATTCCTTTTTTATTTTTCATTTTGTCACATTTTTTAAATGTTGTATCTAAATAAGATTGAGCCCCTAATGTAATCAAAAGGGTAATTCCTAAAAAGACATAATACATGAAGAATCCCTCCAATCAGTATAAATTATACCACAAGAATCAAGAAGATAAAACGATTTTCTCCGCAGTTTTCATTCCATCAATGGCTGCTGTCGTAATACCTCCCGCATATCCTGCTCCTTCTCCACAAGGATAAAGACCAGAAATAGAAGAAACAAAGTCATCATTTCTTTCTATCACAACAGGACTACTCGTACGAGTTTCTACTCCTAAGAATAAAGCATCACTTCTGTCAAAATTTTGAATTTTTTTCCCAAATTCAGGCATAGCTTCCAAAATAGAATCGGAAACAAAGGAAGGTAAAACATTTCTTAAATTTCCAAAAGAAGTAGAACCTTTCGTATGAGGATGTATTTCTCCATAAGAAGTACTTACCTGATTATCACAAAAATCTTTATATAATTGAACAGGAATGAGTCCTTTTCCTTCTTGATAAGCAGCTTCTTCTAATTTTCTTTGAAACTCCATTCCAGAAAAGATATCGCATCCAAAGTCTTCCGGAGTAACCGATACCACAATCGCACTATTAGAGTTTTCTTCGTTACGATCATAATTACTCATACCGTTTACGACAAGTCTTCCTTTTTCACTCGATGCATTCACAACAAACCCACCAGGACACATACAGAAAGAGTAAACGCCTCTTCCTTCTTTGGTCTGATACGTTAATTTATAACTAGCACTACCTAAGATAGAAGAAAACTCTCCATATTGAGACTGATCAATCATACGTCTAGGATGTTCTACACGAACTCCTACTGCAAAGTTCTTAGGCCTCATAAGAATACCTTTTTCATGTAACATAACAAACGTATCTCTCGCAGAGTGTCCTATCGCTAAAACAACACAAGAAGAAGCAATTTTTTCTTTGTGATTCACTTCTACTCCTGTAATTTTTCCATTCGAAACCAGTAAATTCGTAACACAACTACGATAATGGAATTCTCCTCCTAAAGATAAGATATGATTTCTCATATTCACTACGACATCTCTTAAAATATCCGTTCCAATATGAGGATTATGAAGATAAATAATTTCTTTAGGAGCCCCATTCTCTACAAAAATTTCAAATACTTTTTTGTTTCTCCCAAGTTTATCTTTCGTTAACGTATTTAATTTTCCATCACTAAAAGTTCCAGCTCCCCCTTCTCCAAACTGAATATTGGATTCCGGATCTAACTGATTCGTTTGAAAGAACTATGTCAACCGCATTTCTGTAGACACGAACACTAAACGAATTGCAGTCATTATGTTGAGGCAGATCTATTGAAATACATCCGCTCTCGCAATCTGTATATGAGCAAAAATCCATATCTAAAACTTCAAAATGGTTACATAAAACAAGCAGGAACTTTTTGATTATGTTGCTTTCTCTATCTAACGAGAATTCAAGAAGGTCAGTATCGCCAAAGCAAAATTCAACATATTTCGTTGATTCGACAGAGGAATCATTCACCACCTTTAGGGCAAAATAATCTTCGTTTAAAACATGTAATT
>CAMIXP010000129.1 GCA_946402785.1 uncultured Caryophanales bacterium
CAGTCCGATTTTTAAAAGTCAATTTTATGTTATAATTTTTATAGGTGGTATTAATGGAGTTTATAGTGTAGGAGTGTGAATATCATTTGTTTGCAATAAAAGGAAAAATAGTGTATGATAAGAATCAAAACTATTTAAACAAGTAATATCTATTTATCACTATGACAAATGATTGTAAAGTGTGTTTGAAATATTAGTTAGATTTGGGTACAATAATAGTAGACTGTTGAATTTATTAAAATGGGGGCTTCAAGATGGAGTTTAATTTAGAAAAATTAAAAGAAATATTTCGTAATGGTTTTCATTTAAGTACGAAAGAAGGTAAGATTAAGAGTAATAACTTAGCTTATATTCCTCGTAAAGATGATGTGAAAACAAGAAAAGCATTAGAAGAAATCAATACGAATCGTAATCATTCTTGGTATGAAGAACTTTATGCCAGAAATAAAGATCGAATGGATGAGACGGCATTAATTTATCGTGGAAATGAAATCACTTTTAGAGAAATGTTTGATAAGATGCAAGAAGTTGCGAAGTCTTTAAAAACATATGGTATTCAAAAAGGTGATGAGGTTCCTGTATGTTTAGGAAACACACCAGAATTGATTTATTTAATGGGTGGGCTTAGTATGATTGGTGCCAAAATCAATGTATTTGGTCCTAAATTTGATTCTGAATATGTTACAAAAATATTAAATGGAACCAAGAGTTCTATTGCTTTTATTGAAGATAATCATTTTGAAAAATTAAGAGGTAGTATTGAGGCATCTAATATTAAAAATGTCGTTTCTATTTCTTTATCAGATTCTTTAAAAAATGGAATTCATCCTAAAGAGAAGGAAGAATATATTCCTAGATTTGTTAGTAAAGTTGATTCTTATAAGAAGGATTATGGTTATGTTCAAAGCTTTTCTGACTTTGTTTCATCTGGAAAAGATTATCAAGGAACTGTCATTGGTGATGTTAAATTAGATGATGAATTCTCTGTTACTTATACGAGTGGTTCTACGAATTCTAAACATCCTAAACAGATTGTTCATAATAATAGAAGCTTTATTACGATTGCTAGATATCATGATAAAGATATGGTCGGTGGAATTGACATGAGTCGATTCACAGTAGAAGCACTTGTTCCTACATACTCCAATACGGACTTAATATCTTGTGTTTCTGATTCGTTAATGCAGGGATCTAAACTTGCTCTTGAACCAATTGGAGAACGCGATTTCTTTATTGATTCTTTATTAATGAATGAGCCAAATTATATTGTTGCTTCCACCAGTTATTGGATTAAAGCAATGAAAGAAGCTTTATTTAATCCAAAGTATCAAGATGTAACAATGCCATTTTTACTTTTTGCTTTTGCTGCTGGTGAAGGAATGAGTGTCAATGAAGAATTATTCCTAAATCGTGGAATGAGAAAATTAAAAGCTGGAACGAAATTTTCACCTGTACCTGTTGTGATGAGTGCAGCTGGTGGAGATTGTGAACACGGTGGAATTTTCTTCCGACTATTTAAAAGATTAAGTGAAAGAAGAAATAAAAAGAGATTTATCGAAGAGGCTGGACTTAAATTAATGGAATTTGCTGAGTTAGCTGTATTAGATATGGATGGTTCTTATTGTGAAAAAGGGGAATATGGAAGAATCGTTGCCAACTCAGGATGCAATATGGACCGTTATAAAGATGATCCAGAAGCAACCGAAAGATTCTTTATTAAAGATGCTTATGGAAAAACATGGGGAGATTGTTCTATCTATGGTTTTGTTGATAAGAAAAACAAAGTTCATATTAAAGGAAGAATTCCAAAAGAAGGAGAAAACTTTGCAACCTTCCTTCTTACAGATGCTGTATTGGAAGATCAAACCAACATTTTATCAGCTCTTACTGTTCGTGCAGAAAAAGACGGAGAAACTTGTTATGTTGTTCACTTTGAAAAGATGCCTGGATCTATGAAAGATACTGAATCATTAATGGAGGAAGCTTATCGTCGCATTAAGAAGAATCTAGGAGATAAGATAACGGATAAAGTTTACTTTAGGGTACATGATTTTGATGAATCATTTGATATCAATGGAAGTGGAAAAAGAGATTTTGTACGTTATCAATTAGAGGGTGTAACGGATCAAGCTGTTATTCCTAAAAATGAACAAGTAAATCCACAATATGTAAAAAGGTAATTTAGAAATAAATACCTTTTTTTTATATCTTTTTTTTGCTATAATTTAGAATAGGAGGGGTCTTAAATGGGATTCACTGTTGGAATGGCTTTTGTTTTTGTAAGCCTTTTGTATTCTATTGGATTAAATGTATTATATTTTTCAAAGAAACACGTTAAAAACTATGAAACAAGATTATTCAGTGTTTTTTTACCAACAAATCTATTTGGTTTATTCTTGGAATTAGCATGTGGAATATCTGTAGATTTATTAGGAATGGAAAGCTTGGTATCTATTTGGCTATCTAAGATTCTTTTGGTTTACTTGTTATTTTTCCTTTTATTATTAGTTTTATATATTTATGTTATTTGTGGTTCTGATTCTACTGTCATTGAGTTAAGTGATAAGCAAAGAAAAAATAGAAACTTATTCATTATTTTATTTTCTATCACTTATATTATTGACCTTTGTTTACCAATTGAATTGATAAATGATAATGGTGCTATGTATTCTGCTGGTCCTGCTGTAACGTTTGTTTATATTATTTCTGCTTTAGCTAGTTTCTATTGTTCGTTAAAATTTATTTTAAATTTAAAGAATATTAAGAAAAAGAAAAATATTCCAATGATTGTTTATATTATTGGTACTGGTATTATGGCATTTATCCAACAAAAATTCCCAGAATTTACGATTGCTACTTCTATGGAAACATTCGTTATTTTCTTAATGTACAATACCATTGAAAACCCTGATATTAAATTAATTCAAGATTTAGAGATTGCGAAGGAGACTGCCGATCGAGCTAATGATTCTAAGACAGAATTCCTTTCTAGTATGTCTCATGA
>CAMIXP010000130.1 GCA_946402785.1 uncultured Caryophanales bacterium
AATGTGGTGCGGGTGACAGGACTTGAACCTGCACGGTTTTGCCACAAGAACCTAATGGTAACGTCACCTCGGTGGAAGAATAGCCTGTTGCAAAACACAGGAAGAATACGATTTGATATATTTACTCCCTTTATTCTATCTAAAGCTAATTATACTTCATGTGAGGTATCTGTCTTTTGCGTTAGGTAACCACTGATTAAAAGCGTTCGGTACCAGGTTAGAAGAGCATCAGGTCAAAAAAACCGGGAAACCACGCTCTCAATCAATGAATTGTTGATTAATTTTGTACCAACAACAATAATACCAAAATTAGATTATTCAAAGGGAATACCAAATGAATCCAAAACAATGGTAGTTATCCCAACAATTGTTTCTTCAAAAGAAAAGATTAAGTCTATGTTTGAAGTATTAGAATCTTTCTATTTAGTCAATAAAACAGATAATCTTTACTTTACCTTATTAGGAGATGTAAAAGCAGCCAATGAAAAAGTAACAGACTATGATGAAGAAATTACCAATTATGGTAGAGAAGTTGCTGAAAAATTAAATCAAAAATATAAGAAAGAAATCTTCTATTATATTTATCGTAAACGTCTATGGAATCAAAAAGAAAATACATTCTTAGGTTATGAAAGAAAAAGAGGAGCATTAATCCAATTTAATAAAATCTTACTTGGAAAATATATTGATGAAGAAAAATACTTCAATATTAATATGCTTCATGATCATAAATTAAAGATTAAATATGTTATTACATTAGATACAGATACAAAGATTGTTTTAAACTCTGCTTTAAACTTAGTTGGAGCAATGGCTCATCCAATGAATAAACCAGTATTAAATAATAAAGGTACCAAGGTTATTCAAGGATATGCTTTAATGCAACCAAGAGTAGGAGTAGACATTGAAGCAACCAACAAGAGTTTATATAGCCAAATCTTCGCAGGAATTGGTGGATTTGATACGTATTCAGCTGTTGTACCAAACGTATATCAAGATTCCTTTGGAGAAGGAAGTTTCGTTGGAAAAGGTATTTATAATCTAGAAGTATTTGATGAAGTAGTAGGGGATACATTCCCAGACAACTTAATTTTATCTCACGACTTACTAGAAGGTAATTATCTACGTTGTGGATATGTATCAGACATTGAATTAATCGATGACTTCCCATCTAAATTCTTAACCGATATTACAAGACATCATAGATGGGCAAGAGGAGATACCCAAATCATTGGATGGTTATGTAATAAAGTCCGTGATAAAGATGGAGATAAAGTAGATAACCCAATTAATTTATTGGGTAAATATAAAATATTAGATAATATCATTCGTATGTTCCTACATCCAATGTTATTAATGATTCTATTCTTAGCATTTACGTTTAAAGGAATTGCTTCTTACTGTTGGGTAGGATTAGTTGTATTAGAAGTAACAATTGCCATTATCTTCTTCTTACGAAGCAAGATGACTTTAAAAGAAAGACATAAGAAGAGTATTTATTATAAGAACTTATACTTTGGAGCAAAATCCATTCTTTTAAGATCTTATATTAGTTTTGCAACGATACCATTCTATACAAAACTATATATGGATGCTTTCTTTAGAACTCTATATCGTTTATTCTACAGTCATAAAAACTTACTAAACTGGATAACAGCAGAAGAAGTAGAAAAAACCGTAAATGGTAGTCTTCTAAATTATATTAGAAACTTTATCTTTAATATCATCGTAGCCATTCTATTCGTAGGAATTGGTTTTATAACAAAGAATCCACTTGCTTATGTAGTAGCCTTTGTATTTACAAGTGCACCATTTGTACTATATGCAGTAAGTAAAGATATCAATCATCATCAAATTGATTTAAAAGAAAAAGAAGTAGAAGACATCAAAGAACTAGCTCTTAGAACTTGGAAATACTTTGAAGAAAACCTATCAGAATCAAATCATTATTTAATTCCAGATAACTACCAAGAAAATAGAGAGCAAAAATTAGATCATAGAACATCTCCAACAGCGATTGGATTCTCTTTAACATCCGTTGTCAGTGCTTGTGAACTAGAGTTTATTACCAAAGATCAAGCAGTTGAATTATTAGGTAGAATATTAGAGTCTATTGATCAATTAGAAAAATGGCATGGTCATTTATACAACTGGTATGACATCAAGACAATGACAGTCATTAATCCACAATTCGTATCCACAGTCGATTCTGGTAACTTAGTTGCAAGCTACATTGTCGCAAGAGAATTCTTGGAAAAAGTGGGAAACGAAGAATATGTAAAACTATGTGATAAATTAATTAAAAATACAAACTTTAAGAAACTATATACCAAGAGAAATGTATTTAGTATTGGTTATGATGAAAATGAAGGCAAATTATCCGGTTATAACTACAATAAATTTGCCAGTGAATCCCGTCTAACCAGTTATTTAGCTATTTGTTTAGGAGATGCTCCTTCAAAACACTGGTTCAGTCTAGATAAGTCTTTAACAACCTATAAAGGACGTAAAGGTTTAATCTCATGGAGTGGTACCGCATTTGAATACTACATGCCATACTTATTCATGAAGAATTATCCAAACACCTTATTAGATGAATCTTATAACTTTGCGACGATGTGTCAAAAAGATTATGTTTGGAAAGTATCTCATAAATTACCTTGGGGTATTTCAGAGTCTGCATATAATGAATTAGATAACTCTCTAAACTATAAGTACAAAGCATTCTCAACTCCATACTTAAAAGCAAAAGAAGAAAAAGATAATAGAATTGTTCTATCTCCTTATTCTTCCTTAATGGTATTAGATTTATATCCATCAGATGTCTATAACAATATCAATCGTTTTAAAGCATTAGGTATGTATTCAGACTATGGATTATATGAATCATACGATTATGATAATAAAGGTGTCGTTAAATCTTACTTTGCTCACCACCAAGGAATGAGTTTATTAGGAATAACGAACTAC
>CAMIXP010000131.1 GCA_946402785.1 uncultured Caryophanales bacterium
ATAGCATCTACTCTGGAACTTGGATTTAGGAAGTGTACTTCTACGTCTCCGGATACCAATCCTGGAGTTGTGTTTAGCCCTCCGTTTTGGGAACTATCTCCATTGACCGTATCTCCATTATTTCCATTATTACTTGTGGATGTGGATGGAGATGGAGTTGGTTTCGGAGTTCCTTTTTGGTAATCGCTTGGATCTTCCAAAAATGTTTGTTTCTTTTTTCCATTATTAGGGTCTACATAGGATGGAGCGCTATATTTTTGATCACTGGCATTGTTCCAACAAGCACTGATCATATAAGAATTGTCTAACCATCCCATGACAACGTTCACAAAAACAGGTATAAAGAATAATACTAACAAAGCAATTAAACTATTCTTAATACGAGAAAGTCCTTTTTTATCGTCTGGATTCTTCATTAATCGAACCAAATGAATCGATAGACTTACAAGAGCTAAGATAGGCCCAATTATTTGAATTAACAGTAATGCTCGTTTTACAAACTGCATGGTTGCTGCTAAAGCAGGTGATGAACATTCTTGAATGGCAATTAATACATTTATCATAAACATCCCTCAACTTTATTATATCATTGACCGATTGATTCCTATCCTTTATTTTTTCTTCTTTACATCAAAAAAAGACGTATTTCTACGTCTTTAAACAAACATTGGTTCTCTTTCGAAGTACCTTTCTTCATTATATTCATATTCATTAAATAATACGACCTCTCCTCTTTTAAGAGTTTCTGGTACGTTTATTAATCTTTGATTTGATGATCCTCTGAATAACAAATTCAAATTTCTTTTTCTCATAATGAATTCTCCATCTACTAAGACATCAATCTTTTGTAGGAATTCATTATAGGCTGGATTCTTTTGTGCCATCTTTTGGATTTCTTCAAAAGTAAATCCCGTGTATACCCAAATGTTCAAACCTTTTGATCTTGCATATTCGGCTATTTCACTGCAAGCTTCTGGTTGATACATTGGATCTCCTCCACTAAAAGTTAATCCGGTTTGATATTCTAGCTCATCAATTGCTTCTTTCACTGCTTCGATTGGAACAAGTCCTCCTCCTTCAAAATCCCATGTTTGTGGATTTTGACATCCTGGGCAGTGATGTCCACAGCCTTGTGTCCATAGAACGGCTCTTAATCCAGGTCCGTCTACGATACTGTCTGACTGTAGATCAGCAGCAAGCCGAATATACTTATTTTGTGTCATGTGTTACTCTGTCTGATACTTCTGCTTTTTTGGCATTGTTGAATCTGTCTAGAGTTCCAACTAGGTATCCAGTGATTCTTCTGATTCTATCGAATCCTACACCGTCACCAACTGTTTTTGCCTTTCTTGCTTCCTTATCCATACTATTTCCTCCTCTTTTCTTCCTAAAAACGACCACAACAGTCGTAGCTATTGATTTTTTCCATTTCTACGCCTTCGCCTTCATGACGTCCGCATCTTGGACATACGTCCTTAATTACACCCACATATCCACAAACTGGATCTCTATCTACTGGGTGGTTAATTGCACCATATCCGATATCACTATCATGCATGATTCTTACTACTGATTCAAATGCATCTACATTATTAACTGTATCTCCATCTAATTCTACGTAAGAAATATGTCCTGCATTGGTAAGACTGTGATATGGTCCTTCAATTTCCATTTTATGTTTAACACTTGTCTTATAATAAACTGGAACGTGGAATGAGTTTGTATAGTAATCTCTATCTGTAACTCCTTTGATCTTTCCATAGATTGATCGATCGATTGCAACGAATCTTCCACTTAATCCCTCAGCAGGTGTAGCTAAGCATGTAAAGTTTAAATTATATTCTTTTGTGTATTCATCACATTTTTCTCTCATGTGCTTAATAATTTCAATTCCTAGTTTTTGTGCTTTTGCACTTTCACCATGATGTTCTCCAATTAATGCTTTTAGTGTTTCAGCAAGTCCAATGAATCCGATTGATAATGTACCATGTTTTAATACCGTTCTTAATCTTGTCGTATTATCCATGTTCTCACTATTGATCCATACGTGGCTTCCTAATAAGAATTTGAAGTTTGCACGTGTTTTTGAACATTGACATTCAAATCTTTGTAATAATTGATTCTTTACTAAATCCATTAATTCATCTAATTCAGCATAGAATCCTTTCATATCTGCTTTTTCTCTTTCACCAAGAGCAATACCATGTTTAATAGCAATTCTTGGTAAGTTAATAGATGTAAAGCTTAAGTTTCCTCTTCCTGGTGTAACAGATGGTCCACATACGTTTGCAAGTACTCTTGTACGGCAACCCATGTATCCAACTTCTGTATTAAAGTCACCTGGAACTAGGAATGGTTTATTAAAGCTTGAATCCAAGAATGAGAAGTTAGGGAATAATCTCTTTGCAGATACTCTACAAGCTAATCTAAATAAGTCATAGCTTGGGTCTTCTTTAAAGTAGTTAACTCCTTCTTTTACTTTGAAGATAGAAATTGGGAAGATTGGAGTTTCTCCATGTCCTAATCCTTCTTCTGTTGCTAAAAGGTAGTTCTTAATAACCATTCTTCCTTCTGGAGATGTATCTGTTCCGAAGTTAACAGAACTAAATGGTACTTGTGCTCCAGCTCTTGAATGCATTGTATTTAAGTTGTGGATAAATGCTTCCATTGCTTGAAATGTTGCTCTATTTGTTTTCTTAATAGCATTCTCATAAGCTGCATGGAAGATTTCATCTACCTTTTTACTTTCCATATAATCTTTGAATAAATCAAAATCAAATTCAATGCTTTCTAATTTATCAATTTCTTCAATTACTTTATCAAATTTAACTAATTCTTTAATTCCTTCGAAATCAAGTAATTCTGATAATTCTTGTTTAAATTCTTTCTTAAATGTTTTTAGTACTCCAGGAGCCATATAATAATCAAATGCTGGAATACTTTGACCACCATGTTGTTCATTTTGAT
>CAMIXP010000132.1 GCA_946402785.1 uncultured Caryophanales bacterium
AATTTGATAAACTAGTGGAAGAATATACCAAACATCCAAAAGTATTAGAGATGAAAAAGTATAAACATCATGGAATTGAAAGATTCGATCACTGCAAGAGAGTAGCTTATTTCACGTACCACGTTACAAAGTTACTACACTTAAATGTTGAGTCTGCTACCAAAGGAGCTTTTCTTCATGACTTTTTTACCGATGAAGTTATGGAAGAAGGAGCCATCTCGAAACTAAGATGGCATCCAGAAATAGCAGCCGAAAATGCAAGAGAGTATTTTGGATTAAACGATATGGAAGAAGATATTATTGTAAGACATATGTTTCCAATTACTTTCATACCACCAAGATATTTAGAAGGATGGATTGTAGATATCATAGATGATTTAACCAGTATTTATGAAAGAGGATACTCTATGAAGAAACAATTCGCACCAGCTATGAATGCATTTGTTTTATTTATTCTAACAATTATTAAGTAGAGCAGGAATGCTCTTTTTTAATTTTAAAAAGCATGTTATAATAATGTAGAAAGAAGATAGATATTATGAAAAAGACTTACATCTTTGGCCACAGAAAGCCAGATACAGATTCTGTAGTATCAGCAATTGCTCTATCTTACTTGAAGAATCAATTAGGGGATAATACAGAGGCTAGAGTAATCGGAAACATTAATAAAGAGACAGCGTTCGCTTTAAATTTTTTTCATGTAAAAGAACCAAAGTATTTAAATGATGTAAAACTACAATTAAAAGATGTGAATTACCATAAAGGTTTTTATATAGAAGATACAAAAAGTATCTATGATGGATACCAAGAAATGCTCCATCATGAATTAACAGGAATTCCTGTATGCAAACCAAATGGAGATTTTTCAGGATTAGTTACTTTAAAAGATTTATCTTATAATTTCGTAAATGAAAATACAGAAGACTTATATACTTCTTATGATAATATTATAAGAGTATTAAAAGGAGAAGAAATTGTAAGAGCATCCGAAGATATTATTGGAAAATTAATTGTCGCTGCTTATCGAAGCACAACATTCATGAGTAATGTAGAATTATCTAGAAATAATATTCTAATTGTAGGAGATAGACATAGTGTGATTGAATATGCAGTCAATTCTTCTGTAAAATGTATTATTTTATCAGGAGACTCTTACATGAAAGAAGAACATATTGCACTTGCTAAGAAGAATCATGTAAATGTCATTCGTACGCCATATGATACCTATCGAGTATCAAGATTAGTTGCTTTATCAAACTATATCAAAACCATGGTAAAGTTAAATAATCCAATTAAGTTCACAGAACTAGATTATGTATCTGATATCTTAGATATTAATCATAAACAAAAACATACCAACTACCCAGTAGTAGATAAGAATAATAGATGTTTAGGTCTTTTAAAGATTACAGACTTAACGGATAAAAATCCAAAGAAAGTAATCTTAGTAGACCACAATGAAAAATTACAAAGTGTAGATGGATTAGAAGAAGCAGAAATCTTAGAAATTTTCGATCACCATGCACTAGGTAGTATTACAACGAGTACACCAATCAATTACCGTAATATGGTAGTAGGATCAACCAGTACAATTATCTATACATTATTTAAAGAAACAAAAACAGAAATTCCAAAAGAAATAGCAGGACTGATGTTATCAGGAATTCTATCCGATACATTAATTTTAAAGAGTCCAACCGCAACACCAAAAGATGAGAAAGCAGTAGAGGAATTATCTAAGATTGCAGAAGTAGATTACATGCAATATGGTCTGGATTTAATGCAATCTGGTTCATCCTTAGAAGGTTTATCCAAAGAAGATGTTTTATATAATGACTATAAGATCTTTACGGTTAATGATAAAACATTCTCAGTAGGACAATTCTTTACGATGAACTTTGAAGAAATCAAAAAAGATATGAATGATTATATAGAAATACTCAATAGAGTAGCAGAAGCAAATAACTTCTCATTAGTAGCTTTATATGTAACAGATATTGTAAAAGATGGAAGTTATGTTTTATATAATCAAAAAGCACAAAATTTAATGGATTTAGCATACAATAAAGAAATCCATGAAGGAGAATTTATTGAAGGATGTGTATCTCGTAAGAAACACATTGTACCAATTATCATGCAAATCATAGAAAGTTAGGAGACAAAATGGTAGAAAAAATTGTAGAAGGATTATTGGGGTTACTAGGAGGTCTATCGACTCTTCCATTTGGAAAACAATTAATGGTATTTATTATTTCGTTAATGCCAATCCTAGAATTAAGAGGTGGCTTAATTGCCGCAGCTCTTTTAAAATTAAATCCAGTGGAAAGTTATATTATTTCTATTATTGGAAATATTATTCCCGTACCATTTATTCTTTGGTTTATTAACAGAATCTTAGAATGGATGAGAAAAGGAAAAAGATTATCAAAAGTAGCCAAATGGTTAGATAAAAAAGTAGAAAAAAGAAAAGGTACTATTGAAAAATTTGGTTTCTGGGGTCTTGTTCTATTTGTAGGAATACCACTTCCAGGAACAGGAGCATGGACGGGATGTTTAATTGCAGCTGTCTTAGAAATGGATCGAAAGAAATCCTTCTTAGCAGCCATGATTGGTATCTTTGTTGCTAGTATTATTATGATGATTGTATCCTTTGGATTATTAGGAAATCTGATTGGATAAAATAGAATAGAGGGATTATATGAATAAGAAAGGTTTCACATTAGTAGAATTATTAGTTACGATGGTTATACTTGGGATTGTTACAACAATGGCATGGCCTGTTGTTACAAGAATTCAAGAAAATAACATGTTAACGAAATATGAAAAATATGGAGATGCTGCCGTTGCAGCTGCAAAGATTTATGTAGACTCCTATGAAGAAGATTTATTCTATTATGAAGATGATGTAACAGAAGCAACACAAAATGC
>CAMIXP010000133.1 GCA_946402785.1 uncultured Caryophanales bacterium
GCTTGGAGTAGTTCCAACAGCTTCTGGCTTTGGCTTTATATTCTCCTGATAATACAGGATAGAATAGTAACATATTTCCTACTTTTAAATCCTCTTCATTCATCTTTTGGATTAGATTCAATACGATATTAGCTCCTGTTGAATCTCCCATTAAACTAATATTTTCTACTGGAATATCTTGTTTTCTTAATGCTTGATAGATAAAAGCTAATGTCTTATAAATCTTTGGATATAATTCTTCTAATGTATCTGCCGCATTTTCATAGTCAATCGAAATAACCATTTGATCTAATTCTTTGGAAAGGTTCGCAGATATATCAGAATACAATCCTTCACAGTCTGTTACTTCTCCTTCTCCTGGAATATAAAGAATCACATGTTTAATATTTGATACTTTTTTTGGATAAAATACTCTTAAAAGAAGTAAGTCTTCACTAATGATTATTTTATAATTACTAATATTTCTTTTTGATATAGTTGGATGTAATAATTCTTTTACACTACGATATAATTTATACTTTTCATCTAATTCAAATTCATTTTGTTTCATATATATCACCATAACCATCTTAACATAAAAAAAAAGCAAATTGTTATTTGCTTCTTTTATTTGACACTATTTACCAGTCATTTTGTAATTTTCTTTTACCATGTCTCTCATGGTCTCTTCTAGAACTTTGTTTGCTTTTTCTAAGTCTTCTTCTGGATCTAATGGTTCTCCAATACGTACTACTAGGTTTTTACTTCTAAATTTATAGTCTCCTGTAATGACAAATGGAACAATGACACTTCCTGTTTTTTTAGACATAGAAACTGCTCCAAATTTGAATGGTAAGAAGATATGATTGAAATATTCTTCTCTTGTGATTCTTTTTTCTTTTAATAACATCTCTAAGAATTCATCCGCATTCGCAATATTGTCAATCCATTCATCTCTTGTGATAGCTTCCATTTTCATTAATTCTTCTAAGAAATTAACGAAAGAAGTTCTATTTTTCTTTGCTTTTTTATAGAAGTCTTCAAAAGTAATTTCTTCTTCTTGAAGATATTCATCATATAATTCTCTTGCTCTGGCTTCTTTTAGACCATTTCTGGTTCCTTCTGGGAATAGACCTAATGCTTCATCATGTTCTAGTACCTCTAATGCTGCATGAGTTGCTTCTTCATCTTTTTTGGTTCTATCAACGGGAATACATCCTGCACTTCTAAAGAACCATCCAAAGTGTCCTTCTTTATATTGTGGATCAAAATATTCTTTTTTTGCCATATAGTGAATGACTCTGTTTGTGACAGAAATTGGATTGCATTGATCCATAATATGAATATGATTTCCTACTAAGATGAATCTTCCTTCTTTTGGAATGTTTTCTTTTCCAATAATGGTTGGATGATACCAGAACTTATAAATTGGTTTTAGTATCGCTCTAAAGATTTTATACGCGGTTGCGTTTTGGTTTGACCCCATGTGTTTTTCCTCCTTCAATTAATTTTTTACTAACACAGTCCATTAATTCTTGATTTGCTTTATCTAAGTCGTCTCCGACTTCAATTGGTTTTAAGAATTCAATGATTTCTCCTTTATGAAATCTTTTGTATTCTCCTGTAATTACAAAAGGTACTAGGGTTGCTTTTGCTTCATAGGCCATTTTTACTGCCCCTATTTTAAATGGCATAATGACATCATCGGTACGATTAATCGTTCCTTCTGGGAATACTCCTACGCATAGTCCTGCTTTTAAAGCATCAATTGCGTGGTCTAGCGCTCCATGATCATGAATCTTGCGGTTAACAGGAATGGCTCCCATTCCCCATGTAATGATACTTGCCCATCCATGAAATAATTCTTGTTTTGCTAAGAAATGAACTTGTCTTCTTTTTACGACCGCACAAATCATTTCTGGATCGACCCATTTAGTATGATTTCCTGCTAAAACAAGAGGTCCTTTTTTCGGAATGTTTTCTCTACCTATTACCTTTTTAGGTGGATATAATAAATAAATTAAAAAGATTAATAATGGTTTAATAATCGTATAAAACCATCGATCTCCATATTTTGGTTTGTTCTTTTTTGCCATGTTCTTCACCTATTTTTAATTATACGATATTTCAAATAAAAAAGTAAACGATATCGTTTACTTTATAAATTTATCATTAATTTTTTGAACGTAATTATAGTCTTTCTTACGAATTAAATGAATATGGTTTGCGATACATGTTTCAATTTTAATAACATTACGATAATATTCATTTCTTCCATCACTATAGATTAATAAGTTTTTTGTCTTTTCTTGTGGGACAAAGGTAATGGATCTTGTAGATGGAATAATTAAAGAGTTGCTTAATGTACGATAAGTCTTGTTAGAGAATGGTGCAATTGGTGTAATTTGAAGCGTATCAAATTCATTAAATACAATACTTCCTCCATAGTTTAAGTTATAAGCAGTTGATCCAAAAGAAGTAGCTGTTAATAAACCATCTCCTACAAAGTTTTCTAATAATGTATCATCAATATATACATCTAAGAATACGGTTTTTAAATCTTCTTCTCGAATGACCATTTCATTTAAGCATTGGAATTCATCAATTCCTTTTGCCGTTTCTACTACTACATTTTGAATTCCAATTTCTTCATAGGAATAATCATTATTCTTAATAGCTTCAATAAAATGTTTGATTTCTTCTGGCGTTACATCTTGGGCAAATCCAAGTGTTCCTGCATTGATTCCTACATATAAAGCATCTTGTTTAAAACCACTATTATTAACCATTCTTAGGAAAGAGCCATCTCCTCCGATAGCAATTCCTAAATCGAAATTGTCATTATCAACCATATCAAATCCATTGATTAATAATTCTTGTCTTACTTTGATTTCTACTTGCCATATTTCAACCTTTATGTTGAGATTGACGG
>CAMIXP010000134.1 GCA_946402785.1 uncultured Caryophanales bacterium
ATAAGCAGTTACAACGATTTCTTTATTAGCAGGAGTAGCAGGAATATCAGCAGATTTTAATGTTCCAAGTAAAGTAACTTTACTAAATAATGGAGTTGATGTTGAAGTTGGAGCAGAAGCACTAGCAGCTTTATTTAATTTTGTTAATGAACCAGTTCCATAATAATAAACATGAGTTGCAGTTCCACCAGCTGTACAAGCAACTGCTTCACTAGTTAGTTCTGTCCATCCAGTATTTACTGTATATGTAAATAATTCTACAGGAGTTTCAGTATCATCAGGATCATCAGTAGCAATAACGTTAGAGCAAGGTACAACTACCTTTGCAAAAACATATGCATCATTCTTAGTAGAAACATTGTTAATAGTTGGGTCTTTTGTAACATCTTCTCCTGGCATCATGTTTTCTGCATCATCAACTAAATTAGTATCTCCTTCAGTTTTTGATAATTGAGTCCAAAGTGGCTCAGTTAATGTAATATCAACATTACCAATTGTAAATGTATTTGTTGCTGAATCTGTGTCAGTAAAATATGCAATTGCTCCTCCTACTACGAATACTAGTAATAGTACAACTGCAGCAATAATTGTTTTTCTTTTTTTCATATAAATTTCCTCTTTTCTTAATTATTATTTTTTTCTATATTATCAGTATTTCTTTTTCCAAGTACTAGGACAACTAAGAATCCTATCGTTGAAAGAATAAATACTGCTATAGATAGATCAAATTGTAAATCCCAAGTTTTAGGATTTACTGGGACGTATTTCTCAACAACTTCGTAAGAAAACCTCCACATGATTTTAGTAAATAACTTACTATAGCCGTTATCAATATCATTTGGTAATGATAACTCTATCGTCAGAGTATCTCCTTCATTATGTGAGAAAACACCCAAACTATGTTTTTCCTTGTCTTCTAGATTGGTAGAAGCAAGTTCTTCTCCTTGACTGTTTCTGATCACTAACTTCAAACTACGTAGCAAGCTTAATTCTTCATCCGTTAATTGATCATAATCAATCGCTAAGAAGTATTCATTTTTGTCCATTGTTTTATTTAAGATCACGACATCTTCACTTACATGATCTCCAGGAAGCATGTTACCTAGATTATCAAAGAAATGATCATCTAAAGTAATATGTTGACTGACATTATCTTCATAGATGACAGAACTCTCTCCATCATAATCAATGTCATAAGTACGATCAACTGCTTCTAGAATCTCAACACTATCCCAATCACCATCAAAGTTCTTTGCTTGGATAGCCTCCACAACAATATGAACTACAATGGTCTTGCCATAGTATTCAGACGATAACGAGCTTGGAACAAGCACCTGGTTGAATAACTCAACCGTCTCTTCCTTACCAAAGATGGAATCATAATAGTAATATTCTCCATTCTTAGTCCAAGTAGAATAATTACCATGGATCACATCTAAGACATTAAAAGTCTCATTATCAATCGTATAAGTAATCTTAGCTCTTAAATAGCATTCGATTCCGAGATTATTAACTCTAGGTATCAGGTTAATGGTATCTCCCGGCATCACTACTTTCCCATCTTCTGAAAATGGTTCACCATTTTGATTGAATTCTTTGAGTTCAATATCTACTGCACTAGTAGATAATCCACTCTCCGTCTGATTCATCTCATCAGAAAGGGAATAGATACCCGAGATGCACATAATTAAAAACAACATGAAACCTAGTAAAAACAATCTCTTTTTACTAGTAATAGAGAACCACCTCCATTATGATACGTACGTAGTTATATAGCCTTCTACTATACATAATCATTATATAAAAAAAAGAAAGAAAAGTTAAGTATTTCTTTCTATTTTTTTAAAAAAATGAAGAACCAATCGATCTCGATTATTATCATGACATGTTGATAACGTAAGGATTTGGGACGTTTGAGAAATATTTTCAAAAGGAATTTCACTTTTATTTTTAATTTTTAAAAGTTCTTCCTCGAAAGATTCAAAATGAGTATCTAAATAGGAGTCATCCGCAGGAGAACGATAAATAGAAAAAATTTCATATTCCGATACATCATCTAATGTAATAAATACTAACGTGTTATGTTTTAGAGAATACTCTTGATCAAAGAAAGAATCAAGAGAACCAAACATACTGCCATCTCTTCGATGATGGCCATAAAGAATAAGATTCTGATCATTCATGGTATTCCGATAGTCCATAAAAATCCAACCAGCATCATTCCATTGATGAGAAAAATCATGATTTAAATAATACTCATTATTATCCGTTTGAACAACAGGATAATTTATATTAGTACCCTCTATTAAAATCCACCCTACTGTATCAGGATTATCTTTTAAAATATCTCTTTCAAGTTGATATCGATCATCTTCTACTGTAAGATGAATCTCCTCTTTCGAAACAATCTCTTTCGTCTTTTGATTATCTTTTCTCCAATAAAGAATGGAAATCAAAGAAAGAATCATGAGAAGGATAAAAACAAATAAAAGAACATAATATGCTTGTTTCTTCATAGGATCACTTCCTATCATCATTATAACATAAAAAAACAGTCAATCGACTGTTTAAAATACACCAAAATAACGAAGCAATATTAAGATTGGTAATACAATAGAAATTCCCAAGCAAACTGTTAAGAAAATAACAAGTAAATTTCTTCTTTCTGCACGATAATCACTAA
>CAMIXP010000135.1 GCA_946402785.1 uncultured Caryophanales bacterium
CATACCTTTATTGCTATTCTAGTCATTGTATTTGGATTCTTCTTAAGAATTAGTTATTTAGAATGGTTAGTATGTTTGATCTTAATTGGTTTAGTTTTAATGGCAGAGTTTATCAATACAGCCATTGAATACGTAGTAGACTTAGCATCTCCATCTGTTCATCCACTTGCGAAAGCTGCAAAAGATACAGCAAGTGCAGGAGTCTTAATGATGGCTATTATTTCAGCCATTATTGGTTTAGTTATTTTTATACCAAAAATTATTGATTTTATAGGAGGATATCTATGATAGAAAAATTATTAAAGTTAGCAGAAAATTCATATAGTCCATATTCTCACTTTCGAGTAGCGACCATTCTTATTATGAAAGATGGTACAGAATTCAAAGGAGTCAATGTGGAAAATGCTGCTTATGGTTCAGGAATCTGTTCAGAAAGAAGTGCAATTCTATCCGCAATCTCTAATGGATATAAAAAAGGAGATTTCAAAGAGATGCACTGTATGTGTGCAGATAGTGACAGAGTAAGTACCAGTTGTTTTGCATGTAGACAAGTAATGAGTGAATTATTTGATAAAGATGTGAAATGTTATTTTTATTCCAATACAGGAGAATGCAAAGTATATACAGTAAGTGAATTATGCCCATATCCATTTGAAGAGGAAGATTTAAAATGAAATGTGGATTTGTTAGTATTGTAGGAAGACCAAATGTTGGAAAAAGTACACTTTTAAACACCATTCTAGGAATGAAACTAGCAATCACTTCCAATGTTTCTGGAACAACGAGAAATGTAATTGATGGAATCTATAATGATGAAGAATCTCAAATCATCTTTGTAGATACACCAGGTATTCATAAACCAAATGATAAGCTAGGAAACTTATTAAACAAAAAAGCTTATAGTAATACAGAAGGAGTAGATATCATTCTATTCCTAGTAGATATTTCAAAAGGATTTGGAAAAGGAGATCGCTTTGTATTAGAAAGATTAAAAGATAAAGAAGTTCCAATCTACTTATTATTAAATAAAATTGATTTAGTAAAGAACAAAGAAGATCTATTAAAAGAAATTGATTCCATTCAAAAAGAATATCATTTTAAAGAAATCATTCCTATTTCCGCAAAGAAGAAAAACAACGTAGATGATTTAATTAAATGTATTAAAAGAGATTTACCAGAAATGGATCGAATCTATTCAGAAGAAGAATTAACAAATGTAACAACAAGATTCATCATGGCAGAATTTGTAAGAGAAAAAGTATTAGAATTAACCCATGATGAAATACCACATACCGTTACTTGTTATACAGAAAACTATGAAGAAGATGATAAGATTGTTCATATCCAAGTCTTAATCGTAGTAGATCGAGATAATATCAAAAAGATTATTATTGGAAAACAAGGATCGATGTTAAAAGAAATAGGTACAAGAGCAAGACAAGATATGGAAGAGTTCTTAGGAAAAAAAGTATTCCTAGAAACCTATGTTAAAACATTAAAGAATTGGCGTGACCAAGAAAAATATTTTGTAGAGTTAGGATTAAAGGACGAGGACGAATAAAAAAGAAGGGATCATATGAAAATAGAAAGCTTTGAAGGTATAATTCTAAGCGAAACCAATTACAGTGAATCCAGTAAAATATTAAATGTATTAACCGATAAACATGGCTTAATAGGAGTCATGTCAAAAGGTTGTAGAAACATGAAAAGTAAACTACGAGGAGTCAGTAGAAAACTAATCTATGGAACCATGCATGTTTACTACAAAGAAAATGGATTATCGACGTTAATTGGAGTAGATGTAAAAAACTCTTTTTCAAAAACGATGATGGATTTAGAAAAAATATCATATGCATCCTTTATTCTAGATTTAACACATCAAGTACTAAAGCAAAATGAATCAGAAGAAATATTTGACTTATTAAAAAATGTTTTAATCAAGTTAGAGGAAGGATTACCTCCTTTACCACTAACCAATATTATGGAATTAAAACTATTAGACTATTTAGGAGTAACTCCGAATATTGATTCTTGTTGTCACTGTGGTTCTCAAAAAGGAATCGTTACTTTATCTTCCGAACAAGGAGGATATATTTGTAAAGATTGTTATGACAATGAACCACTAGTCAGTGAAAAGACGATTAAAATGATTCGTATGTATTATTACGTAGATTTAGAAAGTATTACCAAACTAGAAGTAAGTCCCGAAGTAACAAAAGAAATTAATGCATTCCTAGATGATTATTATGATCGTTTCACAGGATTATATATGAAGAGTAAAGACTTTATCAAAAAAGTGAATCAATTAACGGCCTAAAAGAAAAACTTTCTTTTTTGACCAGTTATTGATATAATGAATTAGGTGATAGTATGGATTATTTAGAGTATATTGTAATTGCAGTTGTACTAATAATTATTTTATTCGCTGTAATCAAAGCAACCAAAAAAGATGCAGGATTAGATTTTAATAAACTAGTAGAATTATTAGGTGGAAAAGATAATATTGTTTCAACAGAAACCAATATGTCACGTTTTAAGGTAACACTAAAAGATGTTACAAAAGCGAATAAAGAGGGAATACAAAAACTAGGAGCAAAAGGAATTGTAGAAATCGATAATCAATTAAAGATTATATTAGGTTCTGAATCCAAGCAATTAAAGAAATATATAGATGAAAT
>CAMIXP010000136.1 GCA_946402785.1 uncultured Caryophanales bacterium
TATGATGAAGATGGTTTATTTGGAACACTTAGTCCTTATACGACAGTTACTAAGAATTATGGATATTCGATCTTAGATTCTAATGTTACGATTGCTACGATGAAGAATTCTTATAGTTATTCTTCTTGGAGTAACTTTAGTACTAACTGGGAAATGAATACGATTGATAATATTAAACGTATTCCAATGCTTAAGAATGTACCTGTTTCTTATACGAAATTTGATACGATTACATTATCTGTTGGAGACAATGTCTTATTATCAAGTTTCATGGATATGGATTATGATGCGATGAAGAAGTTAACGGTAGGTACTCCTTCGAATACTTCTGTTATTCATGTAACAGCAGTTACGGATTCTAGAAATGGTCTTGCTACGGATGCTCGTATTAGTGCTGTTGCTGCTGGAAACAGTAATATGACGGTTATTAATAAATATGATGGATTTGAAACAACCATTAATATTCGTGTTATTGGTGAAGAGACAGCGGAAGTTACTTTCTATAAGAATCGAGGAAGTTCTTCTACTTCAACACAAACGGGTACGATTGGTTCTTCTATTACCTTAAATCCAAATCCATTTACAGTAACTGGTTATAAGTTTAGAGAATGGAATACAAAGAGTGATGGTAGTGGAGATAGTTATGCAAATCAAGCAACCTTTACTCTAACGAAAAATACCTCTTTATATGCTCAATGGGATCCAATTCAATATAATGTTCGTTATCATTCGAATGGTGGATCTGGTTCTATGAATGATTCTGTTGCGAATTATGATCAAACGATTTATCTTCGTAGAAATACTCTTACAAGAGAAGGTTATACCTTTACCGGATGGAATACAAAGAGTGATGGAACTGGAACCACTTATACCGATGAACAAGCTGTTTCTAACTTAACGACTGTTGATGGATATGTAGTGATTCTATACGCTCAATGGAGAAAAGAAAGTACCGGAGATGAGTCTTATGAAATCGAAGGATATACCGTTCATGATGGATATATTGATGATATTTCTGAGACGACTTCGTTATCTAGTTTCAAGAGTCATTTTATATTAGATGGTTATACCGTAGAAGTTAATTTAGGTAATAAGAATTATATTTATACGGGTAGTAAAACAATTCTTTATAAGAATGGTGTGAAAGAGATTGAATTTACGAATATTGTTCGTGGAGATCCTAGTGGAGATGGAGTGATCAACTCTGCTGACTTATTAAAGATTGTTAAACATTTAACGGGTTCTTCTATGATGAATGCAACCCAGAGATTAGCAGCTGATGCTTCTTTTGATAATAATATTAATTCTGCTGATTTATTAAAGATTGTTAAGTACTTAAAAGGTACTGGAACGATAAAAAGATAGGAGGGGCCTATGAAAAAATTAATTAAAAGTTTAATCCTAGTGGTAGTACTTTTTTCCTTTCATGTAGTATTTGCAGCTAGTGCTAATATTAGCATTAGCTCTACATCTGCATATGTAGGGGATTCTGTTACCGTAACCGTTAATTGCTTTGCAGGAGCATGGAACTTATCGGTTAGTGGAGCAGTTAGTGATTCCATTGTAGGATACGATATGAATGGAAATGTTAGTTGTTCGAAATCTTATACACTGACTTCTAATTCACCTGGTACACAGACCGTTTATTTATCAGGAGATGTAACTGACTATAATACGGATGTTACGAGTAATGCAGGTGGTAGTGTATCTGTTACATTCAACAATCGACCTGCACCTCCACCACCTGGACCTTCTCCAAGTCCTAGTACGAAGCCTGGAGGAGGAGGTACTCCTGCTCAAGTTGATAATCGTAGTAGTAATGCGAATTTAAAGAGTATTGGAGTAGAAGGTTTTGAACTTACAAAAGTGGATGAGACACATTTCACTTTGAGTGTTAAACATTCAGTTGATCGTGTTACTTTAAAAGCAGAAGTAGAGGATTCTAAAGCAAAAGTAGATGGCATTGGAGCTAAAGAATTAAAAGAAGGTGAAAATGCTTTTGAAGTTGTTGTTACAGCTGAAAATGGAGCAACTAAAACCTATGTTATTACGATTACTCGTCGTAGTACCACTTTCACTTTAGATCAAATAAAAGATGCGATTGCTGATAGTGAAGATAGTGATGTAGACTTAGTAATAGGAGAGAAGACAACTCTTACAGAAGATGATTTAAAAGCAATGAAAGAGTCTAAGAAAACTTTCCATATTACGAAGTATGATGAAGATAAAAAAGTTGTTTATTCTTGGACGATCTTTGGAAATTCTATTAAGAAAATCAAAGAGTTTGATACCAATATTGAATTTAAAATTAAAGATCGTGATGCATTTGAGGCAGCTATGGAATATGTAGATGGACTTCTTGTTTCTTTGAAAGAGAATGTTCCAGATGGATCTCAATTAAAGATATCTGTAAAAGATAAATTCTCAAATGGTAGTAAACTTCATTTATTCTCTTATGTAGATGGTAAAAGAAAAGGTTCTTTTGGAGAATATGATGTTATTAATGGATTTGTAGAATTTCCATTAAAAGGAGATAGTGTTTATTTCTTAACAAAAGCTTCTTTTGAAAAAGCAAAAGAGGGTATGAATGTTTGGACTTATATTTGTATTGGAGAATTATTTATTATCATTGTTCTATTCTTAACTCGTGGTAAGAAGAAAAAGAA
>CAMIXP010000137.1 GCA_946402785.1 uncultured Caryophanales bacterium
AAAAAGACACCTTAATGGGTGTCTATTTTTTTTCATATACTTTTGGTTTGTTGTCTCTTGCTTCTGCTTTTTTTCTTTCATATTTTTCTTTTTCTTCAAAATAGCATTCTGGACATAAAGAATCATAGGTTACTTTTCCTTCTCCATCGATTGCGACTTGATCTCCATCAAATGTGAATTCTCCATTTACAAGTCTTGCATTACAAGTTGCTTTTTTACCGCATCGACAGATGGTTACCATCTCATCGATTTTATCGGCTATTTCTAGAAGTCTCGTACTGCCTTCAAATCCATTTAAATTAAAGTCTGTTCGAAGTCCATAACACATGACAGGAATTTTATCGGTTGTGACAATTCTAAATAGTCCATCTACTTGTGGTTTTTTTAGGAACTGTGCTTCATCTACAAATACACAACTAATTCCTTCATCATGACTGGATACATAACCAAATAAGTCTTCGTCTTCCGGTACTAAATGGTCTACTTTTCTTTCTAGTCCAATTCTGGAAACAACTTTTGCATCCCCTTTTGTATCAATGATTGGTTTTAATAATAAAACCTTTAAATTTCTATCTTCATAATTGTGAATGGATTGAAGCAACGCTGTTGTTTTACCACAGTTCATTGCACCATATCGAAAATATAACTTTGCCATATCGTACCCTCCTTTGTTCAATATAACATGATGATATTTTTACTACAATCTTTTTTACTTATTTTGACATAAAAAAAGACGAATATCGTCTTATATTTTTTTCTTATGAATAAATATCTTAATAATATATACTAAGAATACAGCCATTAAGAATACAAAGAACCATTTTAAAATGATACATAAAATTGGGATTCCAGATGTGTATTTTTCAATGATCCCAATGACACTTTCTGGAAGATATTTACCAATCACTGCGGCTACATCTCTTAGACCTATATTATTTTTAATAAAAGCTAATATTCTTAAAAAGATATCTACGATTGCAACAAAGAATACAAAAGAAGAAAATCTTTTGAAAAACATCACTACAATAATCATTGCGATAATTAAAATGATTAAATCAATATACATATTACTCACCTATCTTTATTCTAGAAATATTTTATCATTAATTTTTTAAAAAATAAAGTGTTTTTATAAGACATTCTTTACACCCCAAAACTGTCTATTTTTTTGACTTTTCTTATACTTTTTTATATAGTTATAATAGAGGTGATTCCAATGGGTGAAGATGAAAAACAAGAATTGCTAGATAAAGAATTAGTTGAGATAGAAGCAAAGTTAGCTGCTCGTTCTATGTCAGGTAGTCCTTCTAGAAGAAATCCTAATCGTAAAATGAAAATGACTTATCGTGATTATCGTAAACGATTAATTGCGTTTGGTGTTTCTATTTCTGTTGCGACTGGTTTATTAATTGGGCTATATAATTCTCATATCCGTAAAATGAGTGATGAAAATGCTTTAAAAATGATTCGTAATGATTTTAAAGAATCTGTTATGGCCAATATTGGAGATAGTCCAGAAGAACGTGCTGATTATTTAAGAAGCGCTGGCGAATTTAATCGAAACTTATATCTTATGTATGATGCAATTGGTTCTAAAGCAACAAACGATGTTTTGGAGCATACGTATTATGGAAGTTTAGATGAATACTTAAAAGCTCATCATTGGGATAATCCAAATGAATGGAGTTCTGATATGTTAACCATTCTATTAGTTCAAAGCGATATCAATCAAAAACAAAGTGAATTAAATCAAATGACGGAAGAGCACCAAACTGATATGAAAGCTGATGCGACAACCTATGGAGGTGCTAAATAATGAGAGACGTTGAAGTAATGACTGTTGATCAGAAAGATTATATTATTATGAAAGAAGTTATGGAAAATGGAACGAGTTTCGTATTCTTATCTGGTGTTGATAATCCAGATGATGTTATGATTCGAAAGAGTTCTCCTCAAGATCCTTATTTATATATTCCTCTTGAGAGTGAAGAAGAAGTTCATTTAGCAACCTTACTATTCTTTAAACAAAATGAAAAAAACGATGCTTAATCGTTTTTTTATTCTTCTACTTGGAAATCTACGATATCTCCATTATCTTTTACTAGTTTTGTGATGGATTCTTCTGCTTTCTTTAGTTTCTCATCACATGATTTTGCAAGTACCATAGCCTTATTAAATTCTGTAATGGCATCATCTAATGGTACTTCTCCTGTTTCTAGTTTTTTAACAATTGCTTCTAAGTTTTCTAGAGATTCTTCAAAACTTAGTTCTTTTTCTTTTTTCTCAGCCATAGTTCCTCCTATATTACTTTTGCGTCTACGATTCCATCTTTAAATTCAATGGAAATCTCATCATTCTTTTTTAGTTTTTTACTACTTTCAATTACCTTATTCTCTACTTTTACCATTGTATATCCTCTTTTTAGAGTTAATAATGGAGAAAGCGTTTCTAATTTTGAAAGTATTTGTAAGTACTTATTACTTTTTTGATCTAATAATTTATATGGATTTTGTAATACATAAGAGTTTTTTAATCGAATTAACTCTTTTTCTTTTACGTTGGTTAGATTGATTAAACTAAATTTTAATCGTTCTATTAATCCATCAAATAACATTTCTTTTGTTTGATA
>CAMIXP010000138.1 GCA_946402785.1 uncultured Caryophanales bacterium
ACTAAATACACATTATGATTCTTATAATCAATATTATTTTTAATGACATCAGATGCATAAATATCAGAAGATAAATAATACATCATATGAGCAACAGGAGATGAATCATGTAACAATTCATCCATCTTTGCACGATCACGATAAGATGGAGCTGGCGTTCTTAATAAATAAGACCCTGGATCCATTTCATGTAACTTCTTTGCTAGCGAACTTGTCCCGCTGCCATCTAAACCAGTAATAACAATTAACATGTTACAACCCCCTCATTCGGTTCTTGATTAACTGATATGCTTTTTTCACATCATAATCATCAGAGATATCTAATTGATATTCTCTTAATTCCGTAAGCATTCTTTTTTTCTCTTCTAACACTTCTTCAGAAGAAGCATCTTGAAAGTCTTTTAAAGATTCATATTCTAGTAATAAACCTAAGTCGTCTACTTGTTGGAAAGCAAGTTCAACGCCTTCCTTTTCGTAGACAACTACATGATATTTCACATCGACTAATTTATGAAAACCTAAACTTTCTAATAATTGTCGAGCTTTATCTATATCATCGATTCCTACACTAATCTTTTCTTCTGTAAGAACCGTATCTCCCTCATAAGTTTTCTTCTTATAAGTAAGTCTTTTAGAAGGATCTTTTCCTTCCACATGTAAAAAACGAATTAATAAGGAATGAGATAAAGTAGGAAGAATCTCTTCTTCGCATTTAGGATCAGTACCCGAAATCATATATTGATCTTCTACTCTACTCTTACGAATGATTTTAAATCCTTGACCAACTAATAATTGATCAACTTCATTTAAACTTTGATAGACATTCGTTGTAATTTCAATTTGTTTCATTTCATCCATTCCTTTCGAAAACGTTTTATTGATTTTTTAATTCTTCTCGAACCCTCATTAATATCTCACCCATATGGTTTTCACCATCCAGTTGAGGTCCTACTCCCCAATAAGATTCTTGATCCGTCATTTCTCGAATTTCTTCGTCTCCTGTTTCTATTAGTTTCTTTCGAATATCAGGATTTTGTTGAAACTTCTCATAGACAGCTTGATACATCTTATCAAGCTTTATGTCTTTAAAATGGTCAATCCTTTTATTATTTCGATCTCTTCCAACGGAAGCAGCTTCTCTTGCCGTCTTACAAGATAAAATTTTCTGAATGATTTCAGGATTATCAAACTTACTAGCTTGATAAAAGTGTTCAGCTGTTGGATAGTAAACTCCATCAACCGTAAACCCATAGTTTGAATAATTTGCTAAATAACCAAGTTCCCCTTCTTCTCTATAAAAATCAACAGACATTTATTGTACCTCACCTGGGAACAAGAATCTACTATTTTCATCAATTGTTTCATTAAAATGTGGTATTTCAATTTTTTTCTTAAAAGAAACTTGTCCTTCAACAGAAGCTGTATTAAATAAATCTAACTTCTCAACAATTAAACTTTGATGATAGTCACAAGCAAGTAACCATACAGAGTTTTCTTGTTTCATCGTAGAACAATGTCTTCCATAATTTCTCTCATGCGTTGGAGTTAAAGGTTCATTGACAAACTTCGTTAATCCTTTAAATAAACTAATTGCACGACCCAAATTACAAATCATACCTGTATCAATCGTAAAATTCTTATCAAAGAAAACATCAGATGAATAACCAGATTCTTGAATTGCTTTTATATAAACTTCAATAATAGGAACCACATGTTCCATAATATAAGTACTCTTTTCTTTTTTACCAATCTCTTGGTAATAATTAGAATACTCTTTTAAGATATTAACTACTTCATAGCAATCATCAAAACTACTTTCTGTAATCAAATCTCTTAAAGCATAACCCCTTCTCTTCTTAAAGTTATATAAAGCATTTAAGAAGAATCTCTCTGTTACAATATATCCAGATTGTGTACGAACATCTGTAACAGGATAAATATTCATTCCAAAATTACCTTCAGAAGTAAGTTTTGGATCAATAGAATAATAAATTCCATCTTTATTCTTAAATAAATAAACTTCTACTTCTTTTTCAGGAGTATGTTTATTTCCTAAATATTTTTCAATCTCTTCTTGGTTTTGAACCATAAAATCTAAGTTATATTCATCAAAAGGAATTCCTTCTGTTGTGAAAGATAAAGAATGATTATATGGATCATCAATATAAGTTTCTTCAAAATGAATGTTTTCATTCTTAGAAATATATAAGTAATTAGCAACCGCTAATACGAAATGTCCATTATAATCAAAAGAAACAACAGGAGCATTCTCTACTAATGGATTAAAACGTAGTTCGCAACACATTCTACGACTACCAGAACCAAACTTATCATAATAAAGTTTATAAATCGATAAGAAATTGGCTATATCTTTATAATATTCTTCTAAAGAACTCTTTCCATTTTGATCTTCCCAAACTCTACCATATTGAGTAATCGATAAACGAACTCCTCCTAATGCACAAATTAACCCCTCTTTACAAATTCTTTTATGCATTTCATTTAATTGTTTGTTATGTCTAGAAAAACCAACGGTAGAAATACGCGTTCTTGCTCCTAATTCTCGATATACTAAACTAATATAATGATCTAAATAAGGATAAGAAGCAATATCATTATTT
>CAMIXP010000139.1 GCA_946402785.1 uncultured Caryophanales bacterium
ATATAATATTTATTTATTAAAAGAATATTAAATCTATTCTTATTTTAACATACAAAAAAGAGATTCAAAAGAATCTCTTATATAATAATTGAATCAAACATAGGACATAAAGATAAGAAGTGAGCGGATAGTAAAACTTTGAGTGCTAGAAGAAGTTTAATACTAAAATAGATTTATTAGTGTCCTACATCTTTTCAAGTAAAAACCGATTTAAAATGTATACTTATAAACTTTTAATTCTTATAGGCATCTCTCCTTTCATGATAATCATGTTACTCGTTATTTATTAAATGAACATTAAATAAAAAAGAATTATAAAAAAATTACAATTCTTTTTTCATATAGTTCTCTTGATACGCAGTATAACCACGTTTAGGATAAAAAAGATGACTTTCTAAATAACTCTTTCCTAAATGAACATGAACTTCTTTATATCCTCTTTCTTTAGCAGATTCTTCTGCTAATTTTAATAGTTTAGAGCCAATTCCTTGTCTTTTTAGATCCGGATGAACAAATAAATGAGATAAGAACAAATTCCCGTTAGAATCCGTTTTTGTACCAATACAGCCAATAACTCGATCCGATTCATCTAAAGCAATCCAAAAAGGATGTCCTTTTGAAAAATAGTAAGTGGGAATGTCTAATAAATCATCATTAATATGAGGAACTCTTCCAATGGCATTCTTAGCAATTAAAATCATATAGATTAAATCATCTCGATATTTTTCTTCAAATGGAATAATTTTCATCTTATCACCAACTTCATTATAACAAAAAAAGGCTAAAAATTAGCCTTTTAAAATGATTTTCTCGTTTTAACAAGTACCAAAGGTACCAATAACTCATCTTCTGTATTTCCAGCATGATTAGATTTAAAAGCATGTTGATCTTTAAATGTAAGAGTTTTATTAGTTTTCGCAATTGCTAAATAATCACCTAACAAATCACGGAAAATAGGATTTTCTTCTCCATCTCCAAATAAATGAGATTCAATTACTTCTTCCATTGGATATAAATCAAAATCTTGTCCAAAATACATATGAAATTTCTCTACAAACTCATCTTTCTTATCAGGTTTAATAAAGAAGTTAACGGCTCTTGATTCAATAGAAGTTGTTCTAGAAAGACAATCAAGAATATCAGGATAATCATCTAAAAAGATATTTTCTACGTTGATATGACCATGATCTGCCACAACAAACAACATCGTATCCGTAAGTTGATTGCTTAACTGTTCAATTCGATGATCTAAGTTTTTCATGATACTTTGAACAGTCTTATGATCACACCCCATCAAATGCATCGTAGAATCAGGATTCTCATCATAAGCATATACATACTTTTTCCCATCACGATTACATCTTTCATAGATTCGATAAAACATATCATCAATCGAACGATAAGGGTCTTCTCCAAAAGGATATATCTCGTATCCTTGATATTTACCAGCATGATTGATTTCAGAAGCAATGGATTGTTCTTTCATATGTTTTTTACGATATTCTATTGCTTCTGGTAATACAAGATGTCTTAGATCGCCTTTTTCAGAATGGCGATACGTAGTAATTACTTTATCTAAATCTTTATAATAAGAATGCCATCCTAGCATACCCGTCTCACATGGGTTTAATCCTGTAACCATAGAAGTAGTAGCCGCAACCGTTGTAGGAGGAAACACACTAGAAATAGGTTTTATACGATGCTCAATCAAAAAGGAATTTGTATCCAGCAAACGATCCATAATATTGGAACCCATTCCATCGCAAAGAAGAGTAACAACGTTTTTAGGTTTATAGGCAGCAAGTTCTCGGTCAACATAATCTAAAGTATTATGAGAATACTTTAAATCAAAATATTTACGAATCGAACAAGCTAAGTTCGTTAAACTTTCTTTATAATTGGCTTTTACTTCCATAAGGCACCTCCTGTAAGTACATATAATACCATATTTTATAAAAGAATTCTATCTTTTAAAGATTCTAATGTCTTGGAATCCCAACTAGAAGCTTGAATTTCTGCAATATGAGATTTTTGGAATAAGAACATTAATACTCTAGAAATACCAATTCCTCCTCCAATAGAATAAGGAATTTGCTTCTTGAT
The DNA here is from genome assembly GCA_946402785.1 of uncultured Caryophanales bacterium. Taxonomy (GTDB): domain Bacteria; phylum Bacillota_I; class Bacilli_A; order RF39; family UBA660; genus UBA3789. The sequence goes on from CAMIXP010000139.1 coordinate 2,104, forward strand.
AATACTTTGATGATATGGTAAATCGATTCTATCCATACAATGAGCTTTTTCTAATTGTTCTACTAAAGATTTTTCATCGACACGAATTCCCATAGAAGTCATTTCAATTTCTCCATCAATTGCTGGATCGAAGAATAATAAATCTCCATCTAAACTCCAGTCATCATAATCAGGACTTCTTAAATCATGAGGAATACCTGATTTTAATTTGTCTCCAATTCCAATAATAAAGACAACTTTCTTTTCTCTAACAATTCTTTCTTCTCTTTCTTTTGGAGTACAATCAGGATATAAGTCTTCTAATTCTTGGCTTGTAAGAAAGAACACTTCTTTTGGAAAACGCATAGGAATAACAAATCCTTTTTTACGTGCATATTGAACTGTTTTTAAAATAGCTTGATAAATATCCATAACGGTTTCTTTTAAATAAGGAATCGTACGATCTTTCTGATCAATTACTTTCTCCCAATCCCATTGTTCTACAAAGAATGAATGAATAGAGTCTACTACTTC
>CAMIXP010000140.1 GCA_946402785.1 uncultured Caryophanales bacterium
CCTATAAGCTTATGTGTTACGTTAAGTATTATGTATTTTCAAGGAATAACGATATAATAATACTAATTACATGTGGGGTGGTATTATGTTTAATATTAAACAATATATTGTTTATTTAGACGACCTTTTCATGTGTTCATCAATGAAACTTATTGATGTTGTTTTTAAGAGCGCAGTTTTCTGTTGATAGAAAGCCGCGCTTTTTTGTTGGGGGGATTCAAAAAAAACAAATAAAGGATAAGATGTTTAGAATTTATAAGGAGGAGAGATATGAAAAATTATATTCCAAACACTTGGAAAGACTTAGACACACATTATATGAAGGCACTTGATACAGATTGGTATCGAATGCTGGTAAAACTACAAAACCTTTTATCCGTAGAAACGATGAAGTTCTACGAGAAAAAAGGAATTGATGCCATCCATCTTCCGGTTACGACTGGATCCATTTCTAGTCCAATGGGAAGAGGAAGCGATTCTTCACCTGTAAAAATTAAACTAGAGGGGGTAGAAACTTATCTAGCTGATTCCATGCAATTCTTATTAGAATATGGATGCAGATTAGTAGATAAAGGGGTTTATTACATCATGCCTTCTTTTAGAGGAGAAAAAGCAGATGAAAGACATTTATGTCAATTCTATCATAGTGAAGCAGAGATTAAGGGAGACTTAAAAGATGTTATGACTTTGATAGAACAATATATCAAACATCTTTCTAAAATGATCGTTAAGAAATTAGGACCAGAATTAAAAGAGATGATTGGAGATATTTCTCACATTGAAAAAATAGCTAACTATAAGGGACACTTCCCTAAAGTAACATTTGATCAAGCAGAAAAAGAATTAAAGAAAGCTCATCCAAAAGATATTGAAAAATATATTGAATACAATGAAGGATGGAGAAATATCACTCGTGAGGGAGAAAAAGAAATCATGAGATTACATGATGGTCTTGTATGGATTACAAACTACGATATTCTAGCAGTTCCTTTCTATCAAAGATTTGATGAAAAATTAAAAGGAACAACTAAGAATGCAGACTTACTAATGGGAATTGGTGAGACAGTAGGTTGTGGAGAACGTCATGCGAATTACAAAGAAATCACAGATTCATTAAAACAACATGAAGTATCTGAAGATGAATATAAATGGTACATTAATATGAAAAAGATTAAACCATTAAATACTTCCGGATTCGGAATGGGAACAGAAAGATTCTTCATGTGGGTATTAAAATGTGATGATATTAGAAATATGCAAATATGTCCAAGATTTAATGGATACAACATTATTCCATAAAAAGGGAGGTTTGGAAAATGCCATATGGAAGCTTAGCCGCAAAACTAGCAGCCGAAAGAATGGATCAATTATACAACAAGTTTAGAGGCGTTGATGTAATTGATGCCCATAGCCATTTTGGTAATGACAAGTTTTGGGTACACGAAGGAGACGTAGACTATTACGTACAAAAAGCAAAAGAACATGGTATTGGAGCAACACTTGCAATGCCGGTACCAAGTCCAGTCTTTAAAGAAGGAAATCGAGAAGAAACTCTTTCCTACTACGAAGTAGAAAATGGAGAAATCAAACACTATCATGTAGAAAAAAGACCAGACAAAGAAATTTGGATTCCTCATTTACAAGGAACAAATCCATATAAGAAAGCAAACGATGCAATCTATAAAATGTGTCAGGAAAGAAAAGATTTTCAATTTGAATATGTTCCATTATTACACCCAAAATATTATTCAGAAGAAGATATTGCAGAGAATGTTCAAAGAGGAGCTAACATTTTTAAGATTCATGGAATTGCTTGTGGAATTGATCCACAAGAGATTGATCCAGAATTCTTCCATTTACTAGAAAAGTATAGAGCAAAATTAATTATTCATACAGATTATAGTAGTAAAGACGATCTAGCAAGTAGAAACAGTGCTATGAACTGGATTAAAGTATTAGAAAAATACCATATCAAAGCTTATCTTGCACATGCTGCAAGATTAGATCCAGAAGCAATCGATATTATTAATCATGATTATCGATTTATCGTAGGATTAGGACCAGATCGTTACTTAGGAAATTGTGGATTAAATTATCAAAGACCAGATGATATCTTACAAACAATCTTTGATAGTTTTGAACCATCAAAAGTAGTATTTGATATCGATTATCCATGGAACATTCGAGGAATTAATCGAGAAATCAAAAACATAGATTTAGGAATGGACTGGAGAACCGTAGAACGTCTTGATAAATATTTAGGACCAGAAGAGAAAGAAAAAGTATTAAAAAGAAATATCATTAACTTTATGTTTTAGGAGTAAACATGGAATTAACAGAATACAAGGGAGAAAAAATCATTATTATGATTTGCTCCGATTGTAATATGAATTGCAAGCATTGCTATATCAGTTATGAAGGAAATCGAACTCCAGAAGATTTAATAAGTATGGTAGAACAATTAAAAGATCAATACACCATTGAATTAAATGGAGCAGAGATCTTAACCAATCTAGATTATCTACCCGCTTATAAATTATTAGGACAACACTATCTCATATCAAACGGAAAAGCAATCAAAGACAATCCAGAAAC
>CAMIXP010000141.1 GCA_946402785.1 uncultured Caryophanales bacterium
TTAGTTACTCTTACTCAAAATCAAGTTATGAATGATTTAGAGGGATTATCTTCTAAGTCTTATACGTTAAAATATTCTAATCATACAGATCATGATGTCAATTTCTTAATTCGTTTTGCGAAAGATGAATCTCAGGTTGCGAAATGTAAATGTGAAGATAAGATTGTTGATTATCAAAAGATTAAATATTCTATTGATGGAGAACATGTTCAACAATTTCCAGAAGAGACGATGATTTTATCGGCAGGTATGATTCCATCTGGACAAAGTGATGAATTCAAAGTAAGACTTTGGTTAGATGAGAGTCTTACTGGTACAGAAGAGTGTTATTACTATGGTAAATTTATTTTAGAAGAGTTAGAAGATATGGATGCATAATCCTATCTTTTTTTTATGGAAGTGTCAATTCTTAGCGAAAAACTTGTGGAAAAAAAATTCGTGTGCTATAATAGAATTGTCAGAGAGATACGAACAGGCTCAATTAAAACCGACTATAATAACGATACGGGAGCCCGGAACAGTCATCGGTGTTGAATACTTAATCTATATAAATGCATTGTTAAGGATCCTAATGATGACGTATGAGCACCCACCTGCACAAACTGTACAGGTTTTATCGTTGCCGACGACGTATCTCAATTCTGACTTTTTTTGTTGCCTTTTAAAGGCTTCCGTGCTAGAATATGCGTTATAAATAAGAGGTGATAAAGATGTTAATTTTACCGATTGTTAATAACAAAAGAGTTATGAATGTTGAAATACGCTTAAAAGGTGCCTCTAAAGTAAGACAAGGAGTTTCTTACGATGATGCTAGAGAAAGAGATATTATTGTAAATCGTGAAAAATTTTCTGATTCTAGTTTTCATAATTCGAAAGATAAGACGGCTCCTATTGATTTTATTCGTAGTAAATCGATATTATATCCTAGAAGTTTCTTTGTAACGACACGACAAGATGAATCTGCGTTATATGATGTTTATAAGGTTCCGCAACCTCCTAGAAAGGTTAGTGTTGGACTTGATACTTTATATAGTAAAACGATTACGGATATGCAATGTGAAATTCCTGGAAAACCTAGTAGAGGAAGATATGTTTCTTTCCAAGATTTAGGAATTGATCAAGATATTAGTAGTGATAAGATTGAAAAACTTCAAAGAATTGTGAAAGAAGAAAGAGATTCTTCTAATTGGGGTCAAAAGTTTGAAGAAGCTGGTATTTCTGTTTTACCAGAAACGGCTGAATTCTTAGATCACTTTGAATGTACAATTTTATCGGATACTACGATTCCAGAGGAGAGCTTACAAGATACTTTAAAAGCATTAAGTAGTATTCATACACGTGATTATCGAAATTTAAAGAAGTATTATCATATGGCACAAAGCAATGCCGATATTTATACCAAAATTTCTTATATTAGTAAGATTGTTTATGACAAACCATTATCGTTATCTCGTTCCAAAGAGTCTAAACAAAAACAATATGTTAAGAGGATGGAAGATGGAGAATTTAGAGAAGCCGCTTAAGTTTTCTCGATTAGAGAAAATGATTGGAAAAGATGTGGTTGCATCTTTTCAAGAAAAATCTGTTTTAGTTCTTGGCTGTGGTGGAGTAGGTGGATATGTTGTAGAAGCCTTGGCCCGCAGTGGAGTGGGAACCATTATCATTGTTGATTATGATCGGATTGATGTTTCTAATATCAATCGACAGATTATTGCATTAGACTCAACGGTTGGTGAGTTAAAAGTAGATGTTTTGGAAAAAAGAGTAAAAGATATTCATCCGGAGTGCCATGTTATCAAAATCAGTGAGTTTATTGATTCTCAAAACTTATCTGTTTTGTTTGAACATCCTTTGGATTATTTGGTGGATGCTTGTGATACGGTTGCAACAAAAAAGGAAATCATCAAAGAATGTAAAAAAAGAAATATTCCTTTTATTAGTAGTATGGGTACTGGTAATAAATTAGATCCAAGTCAGTTAGAAATTGTAGAGATTCAAAAGACAGTGAATGATCCTTTAGCTCGTATTCTTCGTAAATTTGTAAAAGATGAAAGAATTCGAGGAAAGGTTATGGTACTTTCTTCTAAGGAACTTCCTATTAAAACAGGAGATCGTACTCCCGGAAGTTGTGCGTTTGTTCCTTCTAGCGCAGGATTGTTAATTGCTAGTTACGTCATTCGAGAGTTTATGAAGAAATAAAAGAATCCATTGGATTCTTTTTTATTTCCTTTACTTTTTTGTGAATAAAATATTATAATGGATTAGAGATAGAGAGGCGATTTTGTGGCAAATTTAGAAAAGGACATTCAAGAGTATGATCGTTTAGTGGAAAAATTAAAAGCATTAAACATAGAGGTTCAAAAGGATCAAGAACGTAATCCTGTTTTATATGGACCTAATGGAGAACAGTTTATTCAGTCTTTACAATATGCTTCTGATTATGTGAATCAATTATCTACTTATTATGAAGGATTAAAGAAACAGAAAATGTATTATGAAGGCTGTGATTTTTCAGATCGTAGAAAGAAACGTACAAGAGAATTAATCAAAGCCAAAAAAGAAGATTTAGATTTATTAGCTGCTCAA
>CAMIXP010000142.1 GCA_946402785.1 uncultured Caryophanales bacterium
CACCGAATTGTGCTTTTCCTCCTAGTGGTTGTTGTGTTACTAGTGAGTATGGACCAGTAGAACGTGCATGTAATTTATCATCTACCATGTGGTGAAGTTTGATCATATACATTACACCAACTGATATTCTATTATCAAATGGTTCACCTGTTCTACCATCGTATAAGATTGTTTTTCCATCTTCGTCTAATCCTGCTTCTTTTAATGCATCTATGATTTCTTCTTTAGTAGCACCATCGAATACTGGTGTTGCTACATGGATATTTAAGTTTTTAGCTGCAATACCTAAATGCATTTCTAGAATTTGTCCTAGGTTCATACGTGATGGAACTCCTAGTGGGTTAAGTAGTATATCTACAGGTCTACCATCTGCCATATATGGCATATCTTCTTCTGGTAATATTAGTGATACAACACCTTTGTTACCATGACGTCCTGCCATTTTATCTCCAACGCTTATTTTACGTTTTTGAGCTATATAAACTCTTATTATTTTTGATACTCCTGCTGGTAATTCATCACAGTCTTCTTTAGTGAATATTTTAATATCATGTACAATTCCTTCTCCACCATGTGGTACTCTTAGGGATGTATCTCTAACTTCTCTTGTTTTTTCACCAAATATTGCGTGTAATAATTTCTCTTCTGATGTTAATTCAGCCATTCCTTTTGGAGTAACTTTTCCTACTAATATATCATCGTCTTTTACTTCTGTACCAATTCTTATGATACCATTTTCATCTAGGTTTTTAACTGCGTCTTCACCTATATTTGGAATATCTCTTGTGAATTCTTCAGGTCCTAGTTTTGTATCTCTACATTCAATTTGGTAGTCTTCTATATGGATTGATGTATAAACATCATCTTTTACTAATCTTTCATTTAGAATTACGGCATCCTCGTAGTTATATCCGTTATAGTTCATAAATGCTACTGTAACGTTTCTTCCTAATGCCATTTCTCCTAATTCAGTACTTGGACCATCTGCTATTACTTCGTCCTTCTTAACTTTATCTCCTAATCTTACGATTGGTACTTGATGATAGCATGTTCCAGCATTACTTCTTTCATATCCATTTAGATAATATGTGTCATTTCCACCTAATGTTTTTACTATTATTTTTCTTGCATCTACATATTCTACTACTCCGGCAGCTTTTGCGATTACTACTGCTCCTGAGTCTCTTGCAGATATTGCTTCTATTCCTGTTCCAACAAGTGGTGCTTCATTTTTTAATAATGGAATTGCTTGACGTTGCATGTTTGCACCCATTAATGCACGTTTTCCATCGTCATGTTCTAGGAATGGAATTCCTTGTGTAGTGATTGAAATAACTTGTTGTGGTGAAACGTCCATGTAATCTACTTTTTCTTTTTCTATTTGAATTGTTTCACCATGATATCTTACCGGAATACGATCTTTAACTATTTCATCGTTTTCATTTAATTCTACTGTAGCTTGTGAGATGTAGTATTCTGTTTCTTCGTCTGCTGTCATATATTTTACTTCATCTGTTAATTTACAGTTTTCTACTTTTCTATATGGAGTCATTATGAATCCATAGTCGTCAACTCTTGCATATGACGCTAATGATGTTATAAGTCCGATATTTGGTCCTTCTGGAGATTCAATTGGACAGATTCTTCCATAGTGTGATGGGTTTACGTCACGAACTTCCATACCTGCTCTATCTCTTGAAAGTCCACCAGGTCCTAGACTTGATAAACGTCTTTTATTTGTTAACTCAGCTACTGGGTTTGTTTGATCCATGAATTGTGATAATTGTGATGAACCAAAGAATTCCTTAATTGAAGCTGTTAAAGGTCTAATATTAATCAATGTTTTTGGTGTTACATCAGCTATTTCTTGTGTACTCATACGGTCTCTAATTACTCTTTCAATTCTTGATACACCAATTCTGAATTGATTTTGTAATAGTTCTCCTACTTGTCTTACACGTCTATTTGATAAGTTATCGATTTCGTCATAGTTTCCAATTCCATCTAATAAGTTTAGATAGTATGAAACTGATGCATATACGTCTGATATAGTAAGTCTTTTTTCATCAATTAATTGATCGTTTCCTATTACTTTAATTACTTTATCTGGATTAACTTTTGAGTATACTTTTAAAACTTGTACTTTATTATAAGTATCTAGTACATCGTTAATTAGTGCTTCTTGTACACCATATCCGTCAGCAAATACTGGCTTTAGTTCTTCTAATAGTTCTTTTGTTATAACTGTATCTTTTTCTACTATAGTCTTACCATTTACTACAATATTTTCTGCTATTTTGCATCCTAAAATTCTTTCAAGAACATTTAGTTTTTTGTTGAATTTATATCTTCCAACTTTTGCTAAATCATATCTAAATGCATCAAAGAATCTAGAGATTAATTGATTTTTCGCACTATCTAGTGTTGATGGTTCTCCTGGTCTTAATTTAGAATGAATATCTATTAATGCTTCGTCTGTATTTTTATTTACATCTTTAGCCATTGTTTTAGCTAAATATTCATTTTCTCCAAATAAATCAACTATGTCATCATCACTTGAAAGCC
>CAMIXP010000143.1 GCA_946402785.1 uncultured Caryophanales bacterium
CAATTTTCATATCGTTAGAATCATTCTCAATAAAATCATCTAAATCTGGTGTCTTTACTGTAGAAACACCATCAAATAAGAAATTAGTAATATAAATATTTGGTAAAGAATTACTTTGATAATCCTTTAAAAATTCATCATAAGATTCATATTCCTTAATACTTTTAGTATCTTTTTGATTAGTAGAATACGTTAAATCTTCTAAGTCAATATACGTAGTTGTCGTTTTTGCATTGACAACAGATCCAATCGATACAAGAAATAATAAAATCGATAAAAGTATCTTTTTCATGGTATCACCTATTAAGCACTTTCATTTCCAGATGATGGTTGTTGTGGCTGAGCACCATTTGGTAATTCAGGTGGTTGTCCATTTTGATTATTTCCTCCATTAGGCATTTCAGGGCGTTCTCCATGATCCATTTGCATCGTTTGATTATTACACTTACTAGCATTAGATGCTACCGTATACATATAAAATGCACCTGTAGAAATAACAGCACCTAATAAAACACCTATAACAAACAATAATATATTATCTTTCATAAAATTCCTCCATTCAAATACAATTTTTAAATATAACTTATTTGTTATATGAGAAGATTGTAAGGAATAAAAATTAAAAGAACATTAAATCTTTTTTTAATGTTCTTATTTTTTGAAAATGATTTTAAAAGTTGTCAACCCGTCCTTAGAAGATGCTTTAATAACACCATTATGATTGATCACAATATTCTTCGCAATCGCAAGTCCTAATCCATAACGATTCTCTTTACGATTACGTGCTTTATCAACTCGGTAGAATCGTTCAAATATCTTTTCTTCTTCTCCCTCTGGTATAGGATCACCTACATTCATAACAGATAAATGAATCAGATTTCTCTCTTTTTTTAGAGAAACCGTTACTTTTTCATTCATTTTACTATGTTTAATCGCATTATCTAACAAAATAGAAAGTAATCTCTCCATTTCTTCCTTACTACAATGAAACATAATCAATTCTTGAATATGAGATTCAATCGTAAGATTTTTCTCATAGGCAATCCCTTCAAATGTAAGACATACTTTCTCCATAATTTTAGAAAGATTTTCATCTTTATAATTCTCTTTTGTAACACCACTTTCTAATTTAGATAAATCAAGCATGGAAGTCAGTAATTGCTTCATACGATCGGATTCATATTGAATATTTTCAATATACTTTTGATTTGTCTTATTACTTTTTAATTCATCCGCAGATGCCATAATAACAGATAAAGGAGTTTTTAATTCATGAGAAGCATCCGCAATAAAGTTTTTTTGACGATCAAAAGCATCTTTCGCTGGTTGTACAATCCAAGAAGTCATATAACGAACAATAATGGATAATAATAACTCTGTCACAACAAAGAATAAGAAAGATAAGAATAACATTCCTTGTAAACTCTCTTTCGAATCAGCCGTATTAATAATCACAATACTATTCCCATAATCATAATAATAAGAATAATTACTAAAATACAAATTTCCTATTTTAACAGTTGTTTCCATATCATTTTTAAGAATCAAATTCGCAATATGATTAACATCAAAATCACTATTTAAAATACCATGATAATTAATTTCCGTAATTTGTCCTTGATAAATAAAAATGGTATAAACCTCATGATCCATAAAAATCATATTATTATCATTTTCTTCATTTTGAGGAGGTTTCGGATTATTATCACGATTGGAAAAATTCAAATTTCGTTCAATACTCATTAATTCATGACGATAATAGATAACATTTAAAACCATTAATACAAGAAGAACAAAACTAGATAATAATAAGAATATGGTCCAAAATACTTTTTTATTGAGTTCCTTCATTTTGATACTCCATTCTATATCCTAGATTTCTAACAGATTTAATCGAAACATTAGAATCAATTGCTTTTAATTTCTTACGAATAAAAGATAAATAAGCTTCTAAGTTATTGGATAAAGAATCATTTTCCATTCCCCATACTTTATCATAAATCATATCACGAGATAATATTTGATTCGGATTATTCATAAAATACTCCAATAATTGAAATTCTTTATTAATAATCGGAATCGAATCATGACTCTTCATATGAATTAACATAGAATTCTTTAAATCTAATTGAAGATCGCCAAATTCCAATAAATCATTCTCTACTTTTTCAAGTCTTAATTGCGCATGAACTCTCGCAACCAATTCATCAATATGAAAAGGTTTCGCAATATAATCATTCGCTCCTTCACTAAATCCAAGTAATTTATCTTCTAATTCACTTTTAGCTGTAAGCATAATGACTTTTGAATGAACATGGTTTTTCTTCATCTCACGTAAGATTTCAATCCCATCTACATGAGGAAGCATAATATCAAGCAATACCAAATCATAAATATCAAGTAATGCATTATATAAACCATCTTCTCCATCATTAGAAATATCAACTAAGTATTTTTCTGCTTTTAATCTTTTAGAAACTAATTCAGCTAAAGATACTTCATCTTCTACAATCAGTATTCTCATAGAATCACCTCGTT
>CAMIXP010000144.1 GCA_946402785.1 uncultured Caryophanales bacterium
TAGATGTGGAAATGAAGTAAATATGGAGTCTAGATATTGCATGAAATGTGGTTATATGAATCCTAGTCATCCAGAAAATGAACAGTTCAAAAAGTATATGAATACAAAAGAAGGATATACTGTCGATAATTCTGGTAATACAACTACTTCTGAACCCGTTAATGTGAATGAAGCTAAAGGTTCTGTTGTAAGTACGGTATTTGGAGATCATATGGGTAGTTTTACTCTATGCTTTGTGATCAATCTATTAACATATTTGATTGTTATTGGATTAACTACTTATTTCTTCTATTATGAATCTTATGGGGATATCAATACTATGCTTAGTTCGGAACTAAGCTATGTTTTGATTATTTTTACGATTGTTGGAATCTACATGTATTCGATTCAACTTGTTTATATGAAGATGAATCGTCATTGGTGGGCATCTTTGGTACCGTTTGTTAATCTATATTCGATGTCAGATGCCATTTATCATAAGATGTGGTTAAATATTTTGATCTTTGTACCAGTTATTGGTCAAATCTATTTATTGGTACTTCTATATAAAATGGGTAAGGAATTCAAAGTAAGTGGATTCTTAACTTTGTTATTTCCATTTATTATGTATCCTGTTTTAGGATTTGGTGGTCAATCTTTTAGACGTGTATTGTACGTTAGTGGAAGAGATTCTTTGGAAAAAGAATATCGTCAAAAGAAATCTTATCTCATTTTAGCAGCTGTTGTTTTGATTAGTAGTGTTGTCATGATTATTTATTCTAATACGGTAGAAATTAATCGTGGAATGGATCGTATTAGTAGTTATTATTTATATTATGCTTCTCAAAGAGTAATTACTCGTACCAAGTTAAAAGTAGAAAATAAGGTATATACTTGTGATACTTATGGGGATACTTTCTATTTCCATTTCTCAGATTTATCTGATTATTTCAGTATTCCATTCTATGTATATCGTGATCCAATTGAAGCGTATGTTAAAGTAGTAAGAGTTGTTAACGAAGGTGGAATTACGAGTCATTATGAATACTATATTTCGATGACAGATCAAAGATATGGATATGCGGAGACACCTGTTGATGAAGTGTCCATTGAATCTATTACAGAATATAAGGAATTAGATCCTGTTTATTCTACTGGTCATCAATGCTTTTTTTCAAGAAATGGTTGAAAAAAGGGAAAAACTTTACTATAATTAATTCAAGTCGTTAATTAGAACTAATAATAAGATCATTTAATTTTAGAGAATTCGTGGTTGGTGAAAACGATATTAAAATCTTATTTATCTACTCTATAGATGGAGAAATCCCGGGTCATACCGTTATCTAATAAGTGAAAGTAAGGATGGTACCGTGCTATTTGCACTCCTTTAGGTATCATCTTTTTTTATTTGTAGGAGGTTTTTATGAGAAAGGTAAAAATAGGTGGAACTTATCAACATTTTAAAGGACATATCATCAAGGTTATTGCTATTGCGAAAGACACAGAAGATTTAAAAGATTATGTTATCTACCAACATGGAAAAGATACATGGGCTAGACCTTATGAGATGTTTGTCTCGGAAGTAGATCATGAGAAGTATCCAGATGTGAAACAAAAATATCGATTTGTAGAAATTAAAGGAGAGGATAAAAAATGATAGATATTAAGTTAATTAGAGAAAACAAAGATTTAGTAAAAGAGAATATTAAGAAAAAATTTCAAGATGAAAAATTACCATTAGTTGATGAGGTATTTGATCTTGATAAAAAAGTACGTGATGTACAAGTTAGAGTAGATACGTTAAAGGCTGATAAGAATAAGCTTAGTGGAGAAATTGGTAAGCTTATGAAAGATGGTAAGAAGGATGAAGCAGATGCTATTAAGAAACAAATTGCTGAATCTGCTGAAGAAATTACCAAATTAGAGGCTGAACAAGCAGAGTTAGGAGCCGTTATTAAAGAAAAAATGATGGTTATTCCACAAATTATTGATGATTCTGTACCAGTTGGTAAAGATGATACAGAAAATGTTGAAGTGGAAAGATTTGGAGACCCTGTTGTTCCTAAATATGAAATTCCATATCATGCAGATATTATTGAAGCATTAAATGGAATGGATAAAGATGCTGCTGGTAGAACTTCTGGACAAGGATTCTACTATTTGATGGGAGATATTGCTAGACTACATGAGGCTATGATTGCTTATGGACGTGACTATATGATTGAACAAGGATTTACGTATGCCATTCCACCATTCATGATTCATAGTGACGTTGTTACAGGAGTTATGTCTTTCCCTGAAATGGAAGCTATGATGTATAAAATTGAAGGAGAAGATTTATACTTAATTGGAACTTCTGAACATAGTATGATTGGTAAGTTTAAAGATCAAATCTTAAAAAGAGAAGAATTACCAATTCATATGACCAGTTATTCTCCATGCTTTAGAAAAGAAGGAGGAAGCCATGGTCTAGAAGAGAGAGGATTATATAGAGTTCACCAATTTGAAAAACAAGAAATGATTGTTAT